>JABDQS010000134.1 GCA_013042125.1 Eudoraea sp. | reverse complement strand
ACCCAACAGTACTTGGATCGATCATGTATGCTCTGGATTCAACAGATCCCGCAGATATGCAACTAAATCCCGACTTTACCAATACGGCTCCGGGGTCTCATTATATAGCTATTTCCCATGCTAACGGATGCGTTCAAACGATCGATTTTGAGATCGAGAACTTTGAACCGTTGACACTGGTTCTGGAACAAAACAACATCAATGAGATCACTGCAGTAGCCACAGGCGGTGTAGAGGACTATACCTTTATTTTCGACGGTGAGGATAACGGTACTGACAATACCTATTACATTAATCGCACTGACACCTATACGGTACAGGTGATCGATGCAAATGGGTGTATGGTAGAAGCACAGATCTTTATGGAATTCATCGATATAGAATTGCCAAACTACTTTACCCCGGATGGAGACGGAATGAATGATACATGGATTCCCAGAAACATGGAAGGCTTCCCGGAAATACTAACCATAGTTTTTGACCGTTATGGTAGAGAACTCTATAGGATCACCCAGAACTCTCCGGGATGGAATGGAATGT
Organism: Eudoraea sp.; assembly: GCA_013042125.1. Taxonomy (GTDB): domain Bacteria; phylum Bacteroidota; class Bacteroidia; order Flavobacteriales; family Flavobacteriaceae; genus Muriicola. Next base: position 10,137 of record JABDQS010000134.1, on the reverse strand, counting down.
ATCAGGGCAGCATGCTGCCAACAGGCGACTATTGGTACGTAGTGAAACTTAATGGGGAGAGAGATGAAAGAGAATTTGTAGGGCACTTTACGCTCTATAGATAAGAGAATTTAACCGAAATACTACTATGCGTAAGTATATTATATATGGAATCTTATTGCTCAGCGCAGCCATCGCAAGGGGGCAGGAGCTTACTTTGCCGCAGCTCTCACAATATTTAGCAGACAATCCCTTTGTGATGTCTCCTACCTATGCGGGTATCGGCGACCATATTAAGGTGCGGATCAATGGTCTTACCCAATGGGTGGGGATCAAAGACGCTCCTGATACTCAATCCCTGGCAGCTGATGCCAGGATAGGGAACAGATCCGGGCTGGGAATGCTATTGTATAATGATAGCAATGGCGAGACCAAGCAACGAGGCGCCAGGCTTTCATTTGCACACCATTTAACGCTAGATAGGTACGATGATGAGTTCGTTTCCTTTGGGATCTCTTATAATTTCAATCAATTCCGTATAGATATTGAGAATTTCGATGGACCAGATCCAAATGTTACGGACGACAGGGCCACTACCAATCACAATTTTGACGTTGGTGTGCTGTACAGAAAAGATAAGTTCTATTTCAGTATCAATGCTTCCAACCTTTTGGACAAAGATCTTACAAGATTTAACCCAATATTTGAACCAAACCGTCTTCGTAATTATTATATCTACACCGGATACAGGTATACCAAGAACAAGAACAGTCGTCTTGAAATAGAACCTTCTGTTTTCTTTCAATGGTTCGAAAGTGATGGACGTTCTGTAACGGATCTGAATGTGAAATTCCGTTGGTACGATTTTGAAGATTACTATTATGCCGGTGTTACCTACAGGTTCTTAAATGATCAGATCGGTAGCCCGCTATATATTGCCCCAATAATGGGTCTGAAAAAGAGCAATTTTTATTTTGGTTATTCATACCAGATCATTTTAAATGAGATCCTTGGTTTTAGTACGGGAACACATGTGGTGACCCTTGGGGTGGATCTATTCCAGGGACTTAGTAATTGCCGTTGTACCTATTAATTTTCTAGTAGTTTTCTTTTACATTTGTATTTCAAGAAATTGCCTTGGATACTATTGCCCTCAATAACATAAAACTTTATGCTCACCACGGATGCCTGGAGGAAGAGACTCGCATTGGTAGTGATTACCGTGTAGATGTAGTTGTAAAGGCAGATCTTCGCAAACCTGGTTTTACAGATTCTTTGAAAGATACTGCAGATTATGTGCTGATAAATCGTATCGTAAAAGAAGAAATGAAGATACCTTCAAAGCTGCTGGAACATGTGGCTCGCCGTATAGCGGACCGAATTTTGAAAGAGATCAGCCTGGTGGTTAAAGGAAAGGTGAGGGTAGCTAAAATAAACCCCCCTATCAGAGGTGATGTATCCTCCGTATCGGTAAGTTATTCCTTTATTCGATAAACCGGCATTCTTTAATTTTAACTTAATTATTTGAATGAGTACTTTTGTACTATCCGGCATTGTGGTCGAATTGGATAGACGAAGCTGCGCAACAGCTTTTATGGTGGTTCGAGTCCACCCGATGCCTCTGCCGATACACCCTCACAGAATAGGCCCCTGCTAATTTAGGGGCTATTTTGTGCGTGATACTTCCATCTTAATTTCGTAAATTTGCTGCTTTGTAATGGCATCGTGGCCGAGTGGCTAGGCACAGCTCTGCAAAAGCTTGTACAGCGGTTCGAATCCGCTCGATGCCTCTGAATTTCCCTGACCTGCAAAGGTTGGGGATCTTTGTTTTTGGTATTACTGTGTCCCTTCTGCCTCCCTAATAAGTTCTATTCCTTTTTCTATGTTGAGCTTATCCTTGGGAAGGAATCCTTTTATGATCAACACTACACCACAGATGGCCAAAATTATTCCCAATGCCTTTTTTACCAGAAATATTCTCCTTAATGTAAGCTTTCGCCTCAATTGTTTAGCTAATAATATTTTAAAGATGTCTGTGATCAAATATGCGGAAAGCATAGCAGAAAAGAAGACCAGTATTCTATTGGGCTCGTTATCCAGGCTGGGGCCCACTACAATGATCACTCCAAGCCAAAATACCAACACCCCAATATTGATGAAATTAAGCAGGAACCCCTTAATAAATAGTCCCAAATATCCTGTTTTACTGGTTTGAACATTGGTTCCGTCATTTATCGGAGCTTTGCTGAAAAGGATGGTGATGGCATAAACCAATAGAATGGCTCCTCCAAATACGTACAATCCTGGTTGATTGCTTAAATTCTCTAATAATTGAAAACTACTGAAGTAGGCTATTGTGAGGAAAATAATGTCGGCGATTATCACTCCGGCGTCAAATACCAATCCGGCTCTAAATCCTTTTGTAGCACTGGTTTCTAACAGTACAAAAAATACAGGACCGATCATAAAGCTTAAGAAAAATCCAAGAGGAATAGCCGCTTGTATATCTTCGATCATCGCACTGTTTTTACATTCGCTCTATTTTACCACCAAAGACCGTTTTTTCTTCCATTTTATCCGGGTCTCCATAAACATAGACAGTCCCTCCAGCCTTCACGCTAACTTTTACGTAGGAAGTAGCATAGATCTCTGCGCTAGAACCTGCATTTACATTTACTGTAGTAAATTTTGTTTTGAGGTCCTTCCCTTTATAAACCCCGCCGGTATTGATCTGGACATCCTGGTTGTCTGAGGTGCCGTTGGCATTTATTACTCCACCGGTTACTGATTTGATCAATAATTGTTCTACCTGGGCTTGTATGTTGATCTCCCCGCCTTCCTGTGCTTTGAGTTCAACAACGTTTTGCTTTATGGTCTCTTTTGCTGTGATCCTTGCGTCCTCATTAACATCAATTACCGTTAGGTCTTGAGTGTAATACAGGTCTATAAAGGTTCTGTATCCGCTAAAGAGCTTGCTTATTTCCATTCGTATCTTCAGAACACCATCAGAGTTAACAATTGCCACCTTTGAAGTATTAGCGCCTGTGATCACTGCCTGATTTTTATTGGAGCGTATCAAATTCACCGATAACCCGTCGAAAACTTTCAGCTCTTTAAAACTACTTAGGTTTTGAGATACTTTTCCTTCCTGGGATTGCAAAGACAGAGCGCCTGCCCAAATAAAAAGCAATAAAACCAACCTTTTCATGATCTATTCTTTAGGATGTCCTATATAGAACGATTAATTGTTTTAAAACTTACGTCGCTTTTCCAAGAAGACTAAAATCGAGGTGTCTTTTAACCAGATCTGTATTCTTTACCATCACTCGTACTTCGTCTCCTAATTGATATACTTTCTTCCTTCTTTCCCCAACAAGTGCATATTGCCTTTCATCAAAGGTATAATAATCATCTTTTATATCGCGGATCCTTACCATTCCTTCGCATTTATTCTCAATGATCTCTACATAGATGCCCCATTCGGTGACCCCGGAAATAACCCCTACAAACTCCTTATCCTGGTGATCTTGCATAAATTTGATCTGCATGTATTTTATAGAATCGCGCTCAGCACTGGAGGCTAAGTACTCCATGTCCGAAGAGTGCTTGCACTGTTCTTCAACAGGATCTGCTTCAGGCGATTTTCCGCCATCCAGATAATGTTGAAGTAATCTGTGAACTATTACATCCGGGTATCTTCTAATAGGCGATGTAAAGTGCGAATAATAATCAAACGCCAGACCATAGTGACCAATATTATCTGTAGTATAAATTGCTTTACTCATACTTCTTATAGCCAGGGTGTCTACCAGGTTTTGTTCTTTATGTCCTTTTACATCCTCCAGTAATTTATTTAAAGATTCACTAATGGTCTTCTTATTTTGGAAATTTAATTTGTGCCCAAATTTAGAAATGATGCCATTTAAAGCCATTAGTTTATCTTCATTGGGTTCGTCATGTATACGATAAACAAAAGTCTTTTTAGGGCGCTGTTTTCCAATAAATGCGGCTACTTTTCTATTCGCTAATAACATAAATTCCTCAATGAGTTTATTAGCGTCTTTTGCTTCTTTAAAGTAGACACTTACAGGTACATTATCCTCATTTAAATTAAATTTTACCTCTAATTTATCAAAAGATATAGCGCCGGCGCTCATGCGTCTTTCCCGCATAATTTTTGATAACCTGTTCAATGTGAGAACCGCCTCTTTTATTTCATTAGATACGCTGTAAGATTCACCTCTTATGGATACAGAAGTGTCTATAGAGGTGGTATTGTTCTCTATGATATATTGAGCCTCTTCATAAGCGAAACGTTCATTAGAATGGATAGCTGTACGCCCAAACCATTCATTTATAACTTGTGTCTGTTCGTTTATTTCAAAAACTGCAGAAAACGTGTATTTGTCTTCATTAGGCCTCAAAGAACAAGCATTATTAGATAAGATCTCTGGCAACATAGGAACTACCCTATCTACTAAATAAACAGAGGTAGCTCTTTCATATGCTTCTTTGTCCAGTAATGTATCCGGAGTAACATAAAAAGAAACATCTGCTATATGAATTCCTATCTCATAATTCCCATTTGGAAGTTTTTTAAAAGATAAGGCATCATCAAAATCTTTAGCATCTTTAGGATCAATGGTGAAGGTAAGAGTATCGCGCATATCCCTTCTTTTTGATATCTCAGTTTCCTTTATAGAAGTATCTAAGGTATTCGCAACATGTTCCACTTCCTTTGGAAAACTATAAGGTAGCCCATATTCTGCAAGGATAGCGTGTATCTCTGTGTTGTGTAATCCGGGTAATCCAAGTATTTCTTTTACCTTACCCGTAGGAGAATCTGCATCTTTCTCCCAGGAAAGTATTTCGACAATTACTTTTTCTCCATTTTTTGCGTTCCCAACAAGATCTATAGGTACAAAGATATCTGTATACATCTTTTGATCTGTAGGTCGCACAAAAGCAAAAGATTTTTTTAATTCTATAATGCCTACAAAATTATTTTTCTTTCTTTCAAGGACAGATATAACTTGCCCTTCCAATTTATTTGATTTTCTGGAAGGTTTCAAAAGAACCTCTACTTTGTCCCCGTTAAATGCTTTATTTACTTTATTAGATGCAATAAAAATATCATCATCTAAACCCTCTACAATTACATATGCATTACCCCTGGCTGTTAACTCAATAATACCCTCATACAGAGCTTTTTCTTGTAGTGAAGTAAACTTGCCCCTATTAATTTCTTTGATCCTATCCTTAGCTTGTAATTGACCTAACCTTTTTATTAAAATATTTCTTCCTTCGGTGTCATTTATATTAAGCTTGGATGCTATTTGTTTGTAATTAAAACTTTTATTCGGCTCTTTTTCCAATACCTCAAAGATCCCTTTTGTAATCTCATTCTTCCTGTGATTATTCTTCCTTTTCTTTTTCTTCGACATTCATTTTTTAATTTGGGTGGAAAATTACGAATTATAATTCACTGCTTCCTCTACAAAACCCACTTTAAACAACCCTTAGGTATTTGTTAACATATATTATAACATACTCTATTTTTTAATTAATAATTTAAAATAAAATGGTGATTATAATAGCTTGTTAACTTGTAGTATAAGATTTAGTACTTTTTATTGCAGTGAACAGGTTTTACAATTTATTAGAAGTTATATAAAATTGATTCTTTTATATATCAGGTATTTAAGGTAGTTGTTAAATGTTGTTGATAAGTAAAATGAACAGCATAAAGTTCAAAAGTTTTACTTGTATTTATGTTAACTGTTTCCTTTTTGAAGTTAATATCATCTTATCAACTATTTATGATATTTTTTGTGTTTGAAATATAAAATGAATAATAGAGTAATTAATTAGATCTCAATAAAATAGAAATGAACTCTTATATAAAGACTATGAACAATTTGGTTTAATTTAAATGTATTGATTATCAGTGTTTTAAATACAATAATAATTTAATAATGTTAACAAGTATTAAAAGCCGATATAATAGCAAGATTTGTACCTTAGTATAATCAAAATCTCTTGAGATATGAAAATTGCAATCGGAAATGATCATGCTGGCACTGAGTATAAACTTGCAGTTGTTGGGTTGTTAAAATCGATGAATATCGAAATTATTAACCACGGAACAGACAGTTCAGATAGTGTTGATTATCCGGATTTTGTACACCCGGTGGCGACTGATGTAGAAAACGGATCAGTAGATCTTGGTATTATTATTTGCGGGACCGGTAACGGTGCTTCAATGACCGCTAATAAACATCAGAAAATAAGAGCTGCACTATGTTGGAACAAGGAAATAGCGGAATTAGCGAGATCACATAACGATGCTAACATCCTTAGTCTTCCGGCAAGGTTCATTTCATTGCACCAGGCACTAGATATGGTCAAGATCTTTTTAAATACTCCTTTTGAAGGTGGTCGCCACGAAAGACGAATAGAAAAGATTGCCTGTTCATAACACTAATAAAACATAGAGGTTAGGAACCTCTGTTCCATTGAATGGCTCATTCTCACTCTCATCATCATCATCACGACCTTAAAGGGAAGAATCTACTTATATCTATCTTATTAAATATCACTATCACCATTGCACAGGTAATTGGTGGTATTGTATCCGGAAGTTTAGCCCTGCTGTCTGATGCTTTGCACAATTTCAGCGATGTATTATCACTGATAATAAGTTATGTCGCCACCCGTTTTAGTCAAAAACGAGCCTCGGTAAACAGAACCTTTGGTTATAAAAGAGCAGAAATTATGGCGGCATTTGTGAATTCTGCCACCCTAATGGTAATAGCTGTTATTTTGATCAAAGAAGCCATTGAGCGCCTTATGCAGCCAGAGACCATAGATTCTACAATAGTTATTTGGCTTTCTGCTTTAGGGATCTTAGTTAACGGGTTTAGCGTTTTGTTACTAAAAAAAGATGCGGATCACAATATGAATATGAAATCTGCCTATCTGCACTTATTAACAGATATGTTGGCATCTGTGGCAGTACTTGTAGGCGGACTTCTTATGAAATTCTATGAATTATATTGGATAGACCCCCTTCTAACCATTCTCATAGGACTTTACCTAATTTATATGGGGTACGATCTGTTGAAGGCCTCCACAAAGGTGTTGATGCTCTTTACACCCGAAGCCATTAAAGTAGAGGAGATTGTTAGTGTCCTGGGCACTATACCCCCCGTAAAGAATGTTCACCACGTCCATATATGGCAGCTGAACGAACAGGAAATACATTTAGAGGCCCACGTAGACTTTAACGAGAATATAAGCTTACAGGAGTTTGATAAAGTGTTAGATGAGATTGAAGAAAAAGCATTCCGGCATTTTGGGATCAATCATGTGAACATACAACCGGAATACGGCAAATGTGATTCGGATCAGATCATTGTACAGGATTAGTCATATGAATATTGAGATCAAAACATACAGCGAGCTTACCAAAGAGGAACTATATGAACTGTTGCGATTGCGCAGCGAGGTTTTTGTGGTAGAACAAGATTGTGCTTATCAGGACATTGACGGCCTCGATTCTAAAGCCATGCACGTCCTGGGAAAGGTAAATGGAAAGCTTTGTGCCTACACCAGAGTATTTAAATCGGGCGACTATTTTGAATACCCAAGTATGGGGCGTGTGGTTGTATCAAAAGGAAAAAGGAAACACGGGTATGGAAAGCAGATCATGCTCGCCTCAATGGCATATATTGATTCAGAATGGAAAGCAGATCAGATGATGCTATCCGCACAAGTATATCTCAAAAATTTCTATCGTGAGTTAGGATTTGTAGAAAAAGGGGAGCAGTACTTAGAGGACGACATACCTCACATCAAAATGATAAGAAAAACTCATCAGTAAGAGATCAGCAATCTATTTCTAGTGGTTTGAAAAGATGCTCTAGATCTTTATTGGGGTTTTATTACTTAGATTGATATCCTCCAGCACACTATCTGTGAACTTGTAATGCCCCTTGGTGGTAATTATCCGAAAAGCGTCTGATTTCATTCTGCTAAGTGCATCCAGAAACACCCATTTTGTTTTTAATAACTGAGGCTCATCTGTTTTTAAGCTGATCTCAAAAAAGTAACGCTTCCCGTCCTTGTTGGCCACAATATCTGGAGTAACATTCGTGCCATCTCGTTTTCTAAGGAAAGATTTTGGTCTGTCATATCCTTCCAGATCTACTCGTATCTGGTCGAAACCCCTTGCTTCCAGGTGATGAACTGATTTTTCAATAAATGCTATGTGCTCTTTCTTTTCTGATTTTACCATTTTGTTAAGGTACAAAAAATTTCCGTGCTGCCCAATTTCAGGAGGCTGATTAACAGGATGTTAAGAGTTTCTTAAAACGACAACCCCCACCTTACCTCTTTTTCAGCAACACTGTTTTACCCGTCTTAACTGAAGTATCTGCCGCAAGAACCACACGGAGGCTATTTACCGCATCTCTTAAATGAGCGCTAATGTCAACGTCTTCCACAATAGATCTTAAAAAATATTGCTGTTCCAGAAAGCACAGTCCATCGTGATCTGGCTCTTCTTCTGTTGAGATCAGAACGTCATCTTTTTTAAAATTTCCTTTTTCATCAAGAGCACTATAGTGGATCTTCAACCCCCCGGTTTTGGTATGTCCTTCAACATCGTCTGAGGCTCCCTTGTTCTCGTCTATAATAGAAACACACCCTTCGGGACCAATAACATCTTTTACGAAGAAGGCTGTTTCACTCATCATAGGACCCCACCCTGCCTCATACCAACCAACGGAACCATCTTCAAAACGCACCTGCAAATGGCCATAATTGTACATTTTTTTATCGATCTCATTGCTTAAGCGGGCACCAATAGCAGATACACTTACTGGCTGGGATCTGGTCATCAAACACATCACATCTACATAGTGTACCCCACAATCAACAATGGGAGACATAGACCTCATTAGCTGTTGATGTGTGTACCATTGTGGCCCCGAACTTTGCTGATTAAGATTCATTCGCATCACCAATGGCTTGCCCAGCGTATGCGCAATATCTATAAATTTTGTCCAGGCAGGATGCACTCTGAGTATATATCCCACCACAAGCTTCCTGTTGTGTTTGCCGGCCAGAGAGACCAATTCTTCGGCCTTCTCCACAGTTAAGGCCAATGGTTTTTCCACAAACACATGGGCACCGGCCTCCAGGCCCATTTTTACATATTTGAAATGAGTATCCGGATAGGTATTGATAGAAACCGCATCTGGCCTGGTGATGTTCAGGGCCGATGAATAATCTTCAAAAGTGGGTAGCCCGCCCAGTAATTTGGATAGCGACTCCCTGCTATTGGGAGATCTGCTCACCAATCCTACGATCTCAAACTCCGACAATTGTTGATAGGCCCTGGCATGGCTTGTGCCCATATGACCACAACCCACAACCAGCACTTTAATAATTTTTTTATTAGACATAATATTCCGGCCTCTCTTTTGTTGTTGCCTTTTAAAGTTAAGAAAAAAGAGATATTGGTGATTCAGGAAAAAGCGAATCCTTAAAAGTATCGCTTTAAAATGTGCCTGACAGCTGCGGCATACGACCTGCCAAAAAGATTAAGGTGTACCAATAAATAATAAATTTGATAGACCTCAATTAGAGCTTCAGTAGGAATAGGTGTTGTTGAATTTTCTGTATAGGCATCGTAAAAACGGGATGAGAAACCACCGAATAGCTTACTCATAGCGAGATCCATACCAGGATCAGCATAGCTCGTGCTTGGATCTATAAGGACAGGAACGCCTTGTTGGTCAATTAAATAATTTCCCCCCCAAAGATCGCCATGGATCAAAGAAGGTTCTTTTATGTTACAATACTTTTTAAGACTCCTCAGCATTTCAGCCCTTTCAGGAACCTCCTCTTTACTGAGGTATCCGCGATCAATTGCCAAGATCAATTGCGGAAGCAGCCTATTGTCTGCATAGAAAATTGGCCAGGAGGCATGTGGAGTATTCTTTTGATCAAGGCTTCCTATATAGTTATCAGAGTGCCACCCAAAAGCATTTGAGCTCACCTTATGAAGTTCCGCCAGGTGGCTTCCTAAATATACCAAATCCTTGTCGTTGGGTAATTTTGCTTCTATGTACTCCATAAGTAGTACCCCAGCAT
>JABDQS010000132.1 GCA_013042125.1 Eudoraea sp. | reverse complement strand
GCTTTGTTCATTAAAGTATACCTGTGGAAAATATTTTTAAAAAGGAAACATTACAGGCAGAAAAAAATGTTTTCAAGTAGAATAAAAAGTAACAAATTGTTAAAGAGAGAACAAGACTCTATTATTTTTGATACCTTGTAATAGGGAAGGGGGTAACTTGAAAATACCACGTTAAATGCGAAGTCATTTTTGATATCGCAACTGAATGAAAAGTTGGAATTCAGGAAGCTGTGGAAGGAGATCCTGATTTTGTGAATTTTGAATTTGTTTAAATAGTATAGGACGGTATGACAATCTTACTTTTTGGCATTACGCGGGATATTGTGGGGAACCATTCTCTAAATATCCCTGAAAATGATACAAAAGATCTGGGAAGCGTAGGACAATTGAAATCCTATATCATGGAGCTTTTCCCTGCCCTGAAGGATCTTACATCACTTGCTGTAGCCGTAAATAGTAACTATGCGTCGGATAAAACCCCCATTTCAGGAACAGATGAAATAGCCCTGATACCCCCGGTTAGTGGGGGATAACACTAGAAAGATCTTTATAAAGTATGCTCATAGATAATCATAACAGGCGCATTAACTACCTTAGACTGGCAGTGACAGATCGGTGTAATCTGCGTTGTCACTATTGTATGCCTTCGGAAGGCATCAATTTTGTTAAGAATAAAAAACTACTCACTATAGAGGAGCTTCAAGTACTTGCAAAAACCTTGGTAGATCAGGGGATCGATAAAATAAGGATTACCGGGGGCGAACCTTTTGTGAGGAAAGATCTAATGGTCTTATTACGCTATCTGTCTTCGCTTACCGGAATTCAAGAGCTTTCCATAACCACGAATGCTACCTTGATCGGGCCACACATACAAGAACTTAAAGCCCTGGGCATCAGAAATATTAATCTTAGTTTGGATGCCATCAACAGAGATACCTTTGAAAAGATCACCAGAAGGGATCAGTACGATGTGGTTTATGGCAATCTTATGGAGCTGATCCATGAGGGCTTCCATGTTAGGATAAACTTTATTGTATTGGATGGTCAGAATGTTCAGGATATCATACCTATTCTCAAATTACAGGAGCAATACCCCGTATCCGTTCGATTTTTGGAAGAAATGCCCTTTAACGGGGGATCAAAACACTTCGATACTATTAAATGGCATTATAAGGCTATTCTGGACTACGTCAGGTCTTATTATCCCTCTTTTAAAAAACTAGAGGCACCTAATACGTCCACTTCAATTAATTATAAAATTCCGGGGCATCAGGGCACTTTCGGGATCATTCCTTCTTTTAGCAGAACCTTCTGTGGAAGTTGTAATCGCCTGAGAATAACCGCTACCGGCGATGTGATCACTTGTCTTTATGGAAAACCAAAGATGAATGTAAGAGATCTGTTAAGGAATAATGAGCCGGTAGATGTTCTAAAATCTGAGATTGAAAAGGTCATTGGCAGCAGGGCTAAAACCGGATTTGATGCTCAAAAAGAGCATGCCGATGTTTTTGAAAGCTCTATGACCTCTATTGGTGGCTAAAAAGTTTCAATCCTATATATCGCAGATGCCATGACGCAAAATTCTTCAAATCCTGACCTAACCATTGCTCCTCTTTACGGATTGATACTCTCCGGCGGAAAGAGCAGCCGTATGGGAACGGACAAGGCGTTAATTAACTATCACGGAAAGCCACAGCAAGAATTACTTTTTGATTTGGCCCGGGAATTTTGTGATCACACTTTTATCAGTTTACGAGAGGAACAACGAGATGATCTTCCGGAAAAATATGAAGTGATAGTAGACCAAAATGAGTATAGAGGACCTTTGAACGGCATCCTGAGTGCACATAAGACGTACCCCAAGGCCGCCTGGCTGGTAATTGCCTGTGATCTGCCTCTAATTGATAGAGAAACAATCCAGCTCCTTGTGAATGGCAGAAACCCGAATAAAGATGCAACGGCACTAGCAACCAGGGCAAGTGGCCTGCCGGAACCCCTGGCTTCTATATGGGAACCAATAGGATTGGAACACGTAAAGGAATATCTGATAAATGCTTCCTCTAGTTGTCCACGGAAATTTCTGATAAATACCGAGACCCATCTCATATTTCCCGAAAAGGATGACGTATTGGCAAATGCCAATTCTGTGGAAGACTACAAAAGGATCAAAGCCGTATTAAATTCATAATGAAAGGTAACAGATACATTAGGCAGACTGTTCTTAAAGACTTTGGACCAGAAAAACAAGAAATGCTATGCAGGGCGAAAGTACTCGTCGTTGGTGTAGGCGGATTAGGCATACCTGTTTTACAATATCTCAGTGCAATGGGGGTAGGCACGCTGGGAATGGTAGAACAAGATATAATTGAGCTCTCTAATCTTCAACGGCAGGTTTTGTATAAGGAAGAAGATCTGGGCAAACAAAAAATACAGATAGCTTATGATACATTAAAGAGGTTGAATTCAGAAACTAATCTTAGGGTCCATGACACTTTTTTGACACGTGGAAACGCCTTGGATATTCTTGGAGATTATGACCTTATCATTGATGCTTCTGATAATTTTGCTACCCGCTATTTAATAAATGACGCTTGCGTTATTCTCAATAAACCATTTGTTTCCGGGGCTATCCATGGTTTTGAAGGGCAGGTCAGTGTCTTCAATTATAAGGATGGACCTACCTATCGTTGTTTGTTTCCTTCTGTGCCGGAGCAAGGTAATATTCCCGATTGCAATGAAAATGGAGTTTTAGGGGTTATTCCAGGTATCATAGGCACGTTTCAGGCCCTTGAAGCAGTAAAGGTCATCACCAAGACAGCTGAGATTATGAGTGGTATTTTATTGTTGTATAACGGATTGGATCAGTCCGTTCGAAAAATAAAATTCCCAACGGTGAAAGAAAATAAGTATCGGAAAGATCTGGAACTCAATTACGAGCCTATTCTCTGCAAATTGGAAGAACTGGTGAGTGTTCACTCCCTGAATGAACTATTGAATGATAAGAGCCCTCTAAGTATAATAGATGTAAGGTCCTTTGCGGAATTTACTCAGGAAGCGATAGAAGGGGCCAGGAATGTACCATTAGAAGAGATATCAGTTCATTTTACAAATGATCCCATGGAGCACCCTATTTACTTTATTTGTCAAACGGGCATTAGAAGTCAGAGAGCAATTCAATTACTCAAACGTATACACCCTAAAACACCCATGTACTCGGTCATCGGCGGCATGGATGCGTGGCTGCAGGAAGTGTCAGCAACAGGAAATAAGAGTTGAAAATAGACAAAGTCTAACTTCTCTTCCGGAAGCGACCAAAACTACTGTACTTTTTCTCTATTTTTGATTCTAATTAGTTTACTTCCCATGATCTCTTTTAATGAGGCCCAACAATTGGTTTTAAGTCAGTTTCGTAATTATGGAACAGAGCAAGTAGACCTTGTTAAGTCGGCTGGGCGAACTCTGGCCGAGGACATCCTTGCGGATCGTGATTTTCCGCCTTTCAACCGGGCAACAAAGGATGGGATTGCGATTAACTATGATGCCATAGAGAACGGCAGACTATCTTTTGAGATAAAAGGTATTTTGCCAGCCGGCAACCCTACCATCCCTTTTGTGGCAACTGAAAGTTGTATTGAGATAATGACCGGAGCGGTAGTACCTTTTGAAACAGATACTGTGATCATGTACGAAGATGTTGTTATCAAGGATGAGATTGCATCAATTAAGAAAATACCGGTTCGTGAACAGAATATACATCGAAGGGGCAGTGATCATAGTAAAGGAGATATACTATTAAATAAGAACATAAAAATCACCCCCGCCGAAATGGGTATACTGGCAACTGTAGGGAAGAATAAGGTACTGGTTCAAAAATTACCCAGAGTGGCCGTAATATCCACAGGGAACGAACTTGTAGATATTGAGAAGCAACCGTTACTGCATCAGATACGAAGATCTAATAGTTATTCTTTATCCGGGGCCTTGGAAGAACTTGGGATCACGCCCATGTTGCTGCAAATTGCGGACGATATTGATTTGCTTCGACAAAAACTAGCCTATTTAATTGACGAGATGGATGTGCTAATATTAAGTGGAGGAGTTTCCAAGGGAAAATTTGATTTTCTTCCAC
>JABDQS010000131.1 GCA_013042125.1 Eudoraea sp. | reverse complement strand
CCCAATAATGGAAAAGTAGCCCCAATGATCTTGAGATCGAACAACTTACGATCGTTCTCTGGTATCTTTTCATAGTCTTCTAACGCTATTTCTTTGTAGTTCTCCTTGGCAATAGAATAGATCGCAGAAAGAATAGATACATAGTTTAATTTCCTGATCTCCTGTTTTTCAGGATCTCCCGAATATCCACCCGATTCAATTAATATAGTACTAGTACCCCATTTTTGAATGTTATCCCCAAAGGCGCGAGGTTCAAAATCATCATTATAGCGACCAACCTGACCCGGTGCATATTGCTGAATGATATCATTCATAAACACGATAACCTTCATAGCATTGCCTCTGCGCTCATTTATTTCCTTTTCATAATTATAAGCAGGTGCGAGGTAAGAGATAGTCGCAGGTTTTTCGGTTCTTTCCGCATTGTAGTACGTACTTTGATCGTGGAGATTAAATCCAAAATCGGCTTCCAGACTGTCCCTGACCCTTTTTAGTGTTTGGCCTTCTGGTGATTGCAGGCGCAAGGCGTCTCTATTAATATCTATCCCCAGCCTGTTCTCTCTTTTGAATACTTCTGCCCCATCCGGATTAAGCATAGGGAGAAAATGTAGTGTTAAACTTTTAAGGATGGCTTCTTTCTCACTTACAAAGTCGTCACTCCTGAAAAAGTTGAGTATATCAAAGATCGCCTGGGTAGCGGTAGGTTCATTTCCATGCATTTGAGACCACAGAAAAACATCAGTAGTTCCGGATCCCATACTTATTAGTGTAAGGTCCCTTCCTTCGATAGATTTTCCCACCTTTCTAATTGTCAGTCCCGGATCATTTCTGTGCTGTATGATCAATTCTTGAATATCTGCATGTTTAATTCTTCGCTTATTTAGCAATGGCTCTTTATATTGATCATAGCTCTCATATAAAGAGGCTGTAATGTCCGATTCCTGAGATTTACCCTGAAAGCAGCCGCTGATGATAAGGGCAAGTAATAAAATGATACTATTTTTCATATACTATTATTGTGGTACTGGTTTAAACTTAAATTTCTTGGTTGCTTTCCGCACATTCGCCATAAATTCATCTCCGGGATCGGTCTTTTCAGTACGGTATTCAGCATCTTTTTCCAACCATAGTTCATGTCCTTCAAAACGGGGATATTCATAATGTCCTATAAGATAATCAATATCGTATTTCTCACTTAAATACTTCACCAACCAAATATTGGATCGCAATTGGGCTTTGGTTAGGGGTGTTTCCTCCGTACCGCCCACATTCTCAATGCCAATGGCACAATGGTTCAGGCCAATGACATGTCTACCCATTACGGTTTCGGGCATCAGTTGATAGATAGTTCCGTCTTGTGCTACTAAAAAATGTGAGGAAACATTAAGACCACTGGCATTTTCAACCATTGTGCGCCAATTTGGAATGGTTGGATCATTAAACGCATCAAAAGAACCTTCTAAAGTAGGGATGGCCGTCCAATGTAGCACTATCATACTGGGAATTATGGTAATGGTAGGATCTGTAATCCCATAACGTTCGGTTAAATATTCTTTGGTAAGTTGTTCCCGTTCTTCATTAAAGACTATGGGTCTGTCCACAATTCTTGTACTTACACATGAGGTAAAAAGTATCATTACGATACATAGAGACAAATAACGAGATCTAAAATGTTTTAACATACACTTCTATTTTGTCTTTCCTTCCGTTATTGCAAGTGGCAGGCCATAAAGGATCTTGACCTTCTTTCTACCCCACTCTTTTGCCATTTGCACATCCTCCCCCATATAAATGTCGATCCTGTTCTCCCATCGCGAATGCATTTTGTCCTTTACAAGGAAGACCCCCTCAAATCCTTCGATCTTAACAGGTGTATTGCGTTTTAACCCTTTTTTAATAAGATCTCTTGATACAGCGATACACTTCATGCCCGGTTTTAATGTATCACCCCAGGCAGCAACATTGGGGATGCTCTTGGTTTGAGCAATGACGGAATTATAGGCTGTTGCCGTCACTGTTAATGGATTCCATGTCCATTTTTTCTCCTCCTCTTTACAGCTAAAATTTAGTCCGAATAGGACGATCAAATAACCGATAAGGATCTTCCGGAACATTTTATTACTGGTATCTATTCTCTAATATCATGAGATCGATGGACTCTTGTTTCCATTGTAAGGTTAATTCCTCTGGTGCAGGTATGAATGGCAGTGCAAAACTGCTTAAAATAATATCCTCATCCCCATCACCATCTATATCACCACTATCCATTAAAAACCACTTGGCTTTTAAGCATGCCTCTGAAGTAAATGTTTCAAATGTATAGGCTGCACTGTCTTTATTTTCTAAAAATACAAAAGATCGGTCAGCCGCATTCTTATAATCTGGAAAGGTAGAAAGCAGGCCGAAATCAATATCGCCATCCTTGTCAAAATCTGATGCCACAACCCGGGTTGCCCCATCCATGGGGTAAAAGAAGACCTCTGAGAAGTTGTTGTCTCCATCATTAAGATGTAATCGCATTCCATGATATGGTTTTTGAACATAGGACTTATCTGCATTGTCCCCGTGAACAGTAACAAGGTCCAGATCCCCATCACCTTCATAGTCTATGAGTTCGAACCAACTGCTACCATAGATCGGACTAAAGCGCAATACCTTGTGCGCTTCAAAGGAAAGATCTTGTTTTTGATACAGGATGGTTATGCTTTCGTCGCCCTGAGAGGTTAGGGCCACAAGATCTTTTATTCCATCATCATCCATGTCTTGAGCAACCACCCTGATAGTTCCGGGCTGATTCAGGAGTAC
Source organism: Eudoraea sp. (assembly GCA_013042125.1). Classification (GTDB taxonomy): domain Bacteria; phylum Bacteroidota; class Bacteroidia; order Flavobacteriales; family Flavobacteriaceae; genus Muriicola. The sequence goes on along the minus strand of JABDQS010000131.1, from coordinate 724 downwards.
AGTCTTGTCGTATTCGCCTTTTTCATTTTTAACAAAGAGCGATAGCTCACCCGTAAGATCACCAAATTCGCTGATCACCAATTCAATCCTTCCATTGTTGTTAAGATCTTCAGCAAGGGTATGTACAGGTCTGTGTAATTCTGATAGGAGGTTTAATGTATCCGAGGAATTTATCTTAAATACCTTCCCTTTGGAAATAGCACTGGGATGGATATTGCCAATAGTAGTGACATAGGTCTCCTTGTTATTTTTATCATATGACACCACCGGACTTTCGTAGTAATCTAAAACGTCCAATCCCTTTTTCAGATCGAAGGTCATTAATTCACCGGCCATATCTCCCAAAATTACTTCATTCATTACCGGCTTATAATCAAGATAGGTATATGAACGTCTCCTTTCCTCGTCCAGGGAAATTTGGATAGGAAAGAAATTTGTTAATTCAGAAGATTTGGTCCTATCTGCTGAGGAAACCAATGAATCCGGAGCAGCGGCAATGATGTAATCTTTTAGCAATTGCCAATCTTCAGGAGTAATAGATGGTGTAAGCGGATAAATTCCTGTTTTGATAACGGCATCCATTTCTTCATATGACAAGCCGGCCAAAGGATCATAGTTGCTTTCTCTCAGGCCCATTCTTGCGGCCATGTTTGGCAATATGGACTTTTCCCAAATCTCTTTTGGAAGATCCTCTCGTTCCGGGACCAAATGGCAACTTCCACAA
>JABDQS010000123.1 GCA_013042125.1 Eudoraea sp. | reverse complement strand
ACTTTTGAAATAGGTATTCATTTTTGAATTGGCCATCAGATCGTATCCATTCTTTCCTAATTCCTGTCTGTGAGAATCCCATTTTATTAAAAAGATGAATACTGGCTAAATTGTCTTCCAGGACATTGACATAAATTTGTCTGACCTGTAGTGATGAAAAGGCAAATGAGGTAATTAGTTCAATGGCCTCAGCACCCAAACCCTGATTTCTGTTCTTCTCCTTCAATACCACAATTCCCAGACCTATGCGTTCATTTTTAGGATCAAAGTCGAATAGATCTATCAGGCCCATTAAAATTCCTTTCTTATCACATATTGCCAATCTAAGTTGCTTTACCTCATAAATATCTCGGTGAGCATTTTCGAGATATTTCTTTAGAATATGTTTGGAATAAGGTGTTTGAGTACCGCTAATTTCCCATAGACCGGTATCATTCTCCAACGTATACAGGAATTCGAGGTCTTCCGGTTCCAAGGCACGAAGCACTACTTTCTGTCCGACAAGATCTACCATTCTACTGTGCCTTTGTAGACAAATTTTGCGGGACCCGTTAATACTACATCTTCATATCCTTTCTTTGCCGTATTAAAACGAACACTCAGATCTCCTCCCTTTGTCATAATGTTAACCTCTGTATTTTCGGTCTTTTCTGCATAATGCATGGCCAAAGCTACGGCCGTTACCCCTGTTCCACAAGAATAGGTCTCGTCTTCTACTCCCCGTTCATAGGTTCTTACCATAAATGTATTGGGGGCTAGTTGCTCTACAAAATTAATATTACTCCCCTTTTCTCCATAGATCCCGAATCGAATTCGTCTTCCTTCTTTGACAACTTCAAATTCATTGAGATTCTTAACTAGTTGCACATGGTGCGGAGAACCTGTATTTAAAAAAAAGGCATTTCTTTTTTTATTGATCCTTGATACGTCAGACATTTTTAAAGATACATCCTCCCCCACAATGTTGGCCTCATGAAGTCCGTCACTAGCCATAAACTGTACTTTTCCATCAACCAAACCCAGGGTATTCGCGAAAGCTACAAGGCATCGCCCGCCATTTCCACACATGGATCCCAGATTTCCATCAGAATTAAAATAGACCATGTTAAAATCGGAAGAACTGTCCTCTTCAAGCAAAAGCAAACCATCTGCCCCTATTCCAAAACGACGATCGCATAAACGAGCTACCAAGTTGTTGTCGTTTTTAGGGAATTGAAGGGATCTGTTATCCAGAATGATAAAATCATTTCCGGTTCCCTGGTATTTGTGAAAGTGTAGTTCCATAGCAAAATCAAGGTACAAAGATAGGACATTATTTAAGGTATTTTTAGCAGTTAAAAAGTAGTTAAAGGGAAATGTTTTCCGATCAAAACTTTTAATTTTAAGTAAAATTTAAACCTAGAATCAAATGAAAAGAATTGCAAGTTTATTGTTGGTAGCCATATTTGGAGGGGCTATCACTTTAGGAACCTATGTACTATTTTTAGAGAATTCTAAACCGGTGTTTGCATATACGGGTAATGACATCCCGATTTTCCAGACCAGCAACCCGGATAATTCAATCATGGGAGCTGACGTTAATGAGGTCGGTTTCTCCCTTGCTGCGGAAAAAACCGTAAATGCCGTGGTGCATGTGAAAAATATGTCCCTGAGTACAAAACAATCCAGCTTACTTGACTTTTTTTACGGATCCGGAGGCAGACAGGTCCCACAAATTGGAACAGGTTCCGGGGTCATAATTTCACCAGATGGTTACATTGTTACAAACAACCATGTCATTGCAAAGGCGAGTGAACTAAAGGTGACCTTGAATAACAACAAGACATATGACGCAGAACTTATTGGTTCTGACCCCAATACAGATATTGCATTGATAAAGATAGATTCGGACAGATCCTTACCTTATCTGGCATTTGGAGATTCGGATAACACAAAGGTTGGAGAATGGGTATTGGCTGTGGGGAACCCTTTTAATCTTACCTCTACGGTTACCGCAGGTATTGTTAGTGCCAAAGCAAGGGCTCTTGGAGGAGTGGACCAATCCTTTATCCAGACAGATGCTGCCGTCAATCCCGGCAACAGTGGTGGAGCTCTTGTCAATACAAGCGGGGATCTTATAGGTATCAATACAGCGATCACCTCTCAAACAGGCTCCTACGTTGGCTATTCTTTTGCCGTACCAAGTAACATTGCAAAAAAGGTCGTGGAGGACATTTTGGAATTCGGAAATGTTCAGAAAGGACTATTGGGTATTACGGCCCCCGGACTTAGAACTCCCTATGCCATTGAAAATGGCATCAACAATATTGAAGGAGTCTATGTAGACGGGATCGAAGAGGGTTCTGGTGCTGATGATGCCGAATTATTAAGGGGAGATATCATCAAACAGGTTGATGAAATAAAGGTTCGCAAATTTGCAGATCTTACAGGTTATCTGTCTACTAAACGCCCGGGAGATATTGTTCAAGTGACCATCAATAGAGATGGGGACGTTTTAGAAGTTCCTGTTACTTTAAAAAAGTTACAGCGATTAGAATTGCCGGTAATGGGCTTGGAGGTAAAAAATCTCACCGAAAAAGATAAAAAACTCTATAAAACCGAAAAGGGTGTCAAAGTAACAGGAGTACCTGAAACTTATCGGGAATACGATCTAAAAGGCAAGGTAATACTGGAGGTGAATGGCGAAACCATTGACGACATTCAGGAAGCGAGATTCCTTTTTGGAAGGATCAGCAGAAACAGCAAGACTTTATTTACGATCGTAAATGAAGATGGTGAACGGATGCGATATATTTTTCAATAACCAATTGTTATTCAATATCAAAGCGCACCAAATTTGGTGCGCTTTTTTAATACGAAATGATTGTGCGAAAACGTTTGAAATATATAATTTTGCCGCAATTTTAAATAACAACCTACATGAAGAAGATCTCATCCTACGAAAAAGAGCTGGCATTTCAGGCAGACAGAAGAAAAGCAACCACAGAATTCATTAAGATAATCAGTGATCTTTGGTATGACAGGGCCATTGAAGTAGTACTCTTTAAAAATCAGATCATTGATAAACCTGTTAGTGAGATCATCAATTTACATGAATATGCCGGAGAATTTGTTCAAAAACCAATTTCAATTTTTGATTCAGTAGAGATCTTAAGGGCCATAAACGATCTGAAACTACCACCATCAAAATTAGACATTGGAAAACTGACCTATGAGTACCATTCTGAGGATGAAACTCAATACAGCAATGTAAAGGCCTTTGTAGTAGATAAATTAAAGGATGCGCATAATAGCAAAGAGATAGAACCCAAAGATGTGATCTTATATGGTTTTGGGAGGATAGGAAGACTGCTTGCCAGAAAATTAATGGCGAAAACCGGCAAAGGGAATCAAATGAGGTTGAGGGCTGTTGTAACCAGGGGATCGCTAACAGCTGAGGTCTTGGAAAAAAGAGCTATGCTATTACGGACAGATTCTGTACACGGTCCGTTTAGCGGAACCGTAGAGACCGACCTGAAAAATAAGGCATTGCTGATCAATGGCACTACAGTCCATATGATATCTGCAAATGCCCCCGAAGAGGTAGACTATACGCAGTTTGGCATTCAAAAGGCCCTGGTAATAGATAATACGGGAGCTTATAGAGATTCAAAATCGCTTTCTCGACATTTAAAGTCCAAGGGAGTAGATAAGGTATTACTTACAGCTCCGGGCAAGGATGTGCCTAACATCGTACATGGGGTAAATCAGCGAGAATTTAATCCGGACACCACTAAAATCTATTCTGCGGCTTCCTGCACTACAAACGCGATCACACCTATTTTAAAAGTGGTAGAGGATTCACTTGGAATTATAAAAGGGCATTTAGAAACCATACATGCATATACAAATGATCAGAATCTTGTAGATAATATGCATGGCAAGTACCGCCGGGGGAGAGCAGCTGCACTTAATATGGTAATTACAGAGACAGGTGCAGGCAAGGCAGTTTCAAAAGCGATTCCTGCATTGGAAGGAAAACTAACATCTAATGCTATAAGGGTTCCGGTACCTAATGGTTCGTTGGCCATATTGAATCTGGAAGTGAAGAATACGACCTCTAAGGATGGAATAAATACTATTGTCAAGAAATATGCTCTTGAAGGTGATCTTGTTGAGCAAATCAAATATTCTTTGAGCAATGAACTGGTATCTTCTGATATCATTGGCACCTCGGCACCGGCCATTTATGACAGTATGGCGACCATTGTGTCTCCCGATGGCAAGAACGTTGTTCTTTATGTTTGGTATGATAATGAATTTGGGTATGCCCACCAGGTAATAAGATTAGCAAAGTATATTGCCAAAGTAAGACGCTTTACCTATTATTAATTGACCCTTTGCAATCCAATAGAGGTTTACGTACGTACATAAGAACGAGAGGCTATGTACATGGATTTTTTTTTCGTAATTGCTAATATTGGAGTACTTTAGCTTTTCCTAAATCAGTATTAATACTAAGAACGACCTAGAATGGGGTATTTTAGAAATCTATTTTTTGTTATAGTTATATTTTGCAGTGCACTTTCCTTCGCTCAAACCGACGCTGCTGCTGAACAACCTTCCTTAGATGGGGGTACCATCAATTCACAATTTGATTATCTCTACCAGAAATCCGGAAATTACCGGGCAGATGGGAAGCGCTATGAAGTAGTTCGGACGCTAAACCTCGACAAGCTTAGACAAAATGTGATAGATACCATAAATGTGGCAAATAAGAAAGCAACACAATTACAGGGCGTCATCAGTACTCAGGAAAGCACCATTGCCTCCCTGAATGAAAAATTATCAGAAACAACTACAAATCTAGCTTCCGTAACAGATGAGAAAGATAGCATGTCCCTTCTGGGAGCACAAGTATCCAAGGCCACTTATAATGTTATTTTATGGACCGTGATCCTTGGACTACTCTTGTTATTATTCCTGTTTATTTTCAAATTCCGGCAGAGTAACGTTCTTACCCAAGAGGCGAAGAGTAATCTGGCGGATCTGGAATCGGAATACGAAGATCACAGAAGAAGAGCTCTGGAGCGTGAACAACGTATCAGCAGGCAGCTACAGGATGAGATCAATAAATATCGTAAATCAAAATAATAAAAAGCTCCGTAAGGGGCTTTTTTATTGGTATTATGGCTGTTACAATAATTCGGTCGCAATCTGAGCATATTCCTGTATTGGCACCCTTACTGGATGCATACAGGGTATTCTATAAACAAGATTCTGACATAAAAGGGGCGACTCAATTTTTGGAAGAACGCCTCCAAAAGAACGAATCTGTGTTGTTCCTGAGTCTAAATGGAGAGGAAGCAACCGGCTTTGTACAATTGTTTCCCAGTTTTTCAACTGTTTCCTTACAACCTATATTTATTTTAAATGATCTCTATGTAGTGAAAGCTCATAGAAAAATGGGGATAGGTGAAGCCCTGTTGCGCACTTCACAGGAATACTGTCAATTGAAGGGCTTTAAGGGATTAGCCCTGGAAACCGCACTTGATAATCCGGCGCAAGCATTATACGAGCGAATGGGATGGCAAAAGGATGTTCATTGTTTTCATTACTTTTGGACGGCAGTCTAAGAGATATTCCAACTACTAATATTTGATTTTGATATGCGAATTGATATTATCACTGTTGTTCCCGATATATTAAAAAGTCCATTCGAGGCCTCCATTTTAAAGAGGGCCATTGAAAAAGAACTAGTTGAGATTCATATTCATAATTTAAGGGAATTTTCCCTGGGAAATTACAATCAGGTAGATGATTATCAATTTGGTGGTGGGGCCGGAATGGTATTAATGATAGAACCCATAGATAAATGTATCCAGAAACTGAGGTCGGAAAGGGAATACGATGAGATTATTTACCTGAGTCCGGATGGGAAGACACTCAATCAAAAAATGGCTAATTCTTTGTCTTTATTAAAGAATATAATTTTGCTTTGCGGGCATTATAAAGGAGTAGATCAGCGGGTAAGAGATACCCTTATTACAAGGGAAATCTCTATTGGGGACTATGTACTATCTGGCGGTGAACTCGGTGCTGCGGTACTTTGCGACGCTGTCATAAGACTTCTTCCAGGTGTTCTTAATGATGAAACTTCGGCCTTAACAGACACATTTCAGGATAATTTACTGGCGCCTCCCGTATACACAAGACCCAGAGAATACAAAGGGCTTAAGGTACCGGACGTTCTCCTGGGAGGTAATTTTAAGGCCATAGAGGACTGGCGGGAAGAAAAGGCCTATGCCAGGACGCAAAAATTGCGTCCCGATCTTCTTGAATGAATCATCATTCTAAACATGGTAAAAAAATGGAGTAAAATCCTTGTAGGTATTAATTTATCAACTATTTTTGCAGTCGGTAAAATCAACCTCTGACGAGATCCGTGAATGTTGACTTTATAAAACTATAAATCAATTATTTAGATGGAATCCTTAATAAAATTTGTTCAAGACGAATTTGTTCCAAAGAAAGACTTTCCAGAATTCTCTGCCGGAGATACGATTACTGTATACTATGAGATCAAAGAAGGTGAAAAAACACGTACTCAGTTTTTTAGAGGTGTAGTTATTCAGCGAAGAGGCACAGGTGCTTTAGAGACCTTTACAATTCGCAAAATGTCCGGGACCGTTGGGGTAGAGAGAATTTTCCCCATCAACATGCCTGCTCTGCAGAAAGTTGAGATCAATAAAAAAGGAAAAGTTAGAAGAGCAAGGATCTTCTACTTTAGAGGTCTTACCGGGAAAAAGGCCCGTATCAAAGAGATCAGATCCTAAGACTAAACAGCATAAAAGAAAAAACCCTAACAGTTCTGTCAGGGTTTTTTTTATTGCCTTTAGTGCAGACAAATTAAAAGTTATTAAATCAGGAGTTCTCTTCTCCAAAGGCTAAGACTGTCTTCCTGATAATTCCAACACAATCGAGTAGTTGTTCTTCGTTCATTACTAATGGTGGGGCAAATCTGATTATGTTTCCGTGAGTTGGTTTAGCCAACAAACCATTTTCCTTGAGTGCCATACAGATATCCCAGGCCGTGGAACTGTCCTCAGAATCGTTGATCACAATAGCATTCAACAATCCCTTACCTCTTACCAGCTGCACAAGCGGTGAATCTTTCACTAGTTTCTCCATTTCTGTACGAAAGAGCTTGCCAAGATGATCCGCATTCTCAGCCAAAGCTTCTTCCCTAACCACTTCTAGGGCAGCCATGGCAACAGCACATGCCAATGGATTACCTCCAAAGGTAGATCCATGGTTGCCAGGACGAATTACTTCCATAATATCATTATTCGCTAATACAGCGGAGACAGGAAATACTCCTCCTGAGAGCGCCTTACCCAAAATCAATATATCAGGTTTTACATCCGGAGTTCCACTACAATTCTTATCAACACATGAACAGTTTCCACAACTGGCTAAAAGCCTGCCGGTACGTGCAATTCCTGTTTGTACCTCGTCTGAAATAAAAAGTACATTCCTGGCCTTGCACATAGCAAAAGCCTCTTGCATATATCTTTCATCAGGCACATACACCCCTGCTTCCCCCTGAATGGGCTCCACCAGAAAAGCTGTGACATTGGGGTCATCCAGCACTTCGCTTAGAGCCCCCAGATCATTATATCTTATCGAAGTAATTCCCGGAGTAAAAGGACCAAAATTTTCTGTGGCAATCGGATCATTGGATGCAGAGATAATTGAAATGGTCCTTCCATGAAAATTATTTTGACATACAACAATACGAGCCTTATTATTCGGGATACCCTTTTTCTCGTACCCCCATTTTCTTGCTAATTTCATAGCAGTTTCAACTGCTTCGGCCCCTGTATTCATAGGTAAGACCTTGTCAAAACCAAAGTAAGAGGTAAGATACCTCTCGTAGACCCCTAACATATCATTGTAAAAAGCACGAGAAGTTAAGGTTAACTTTTCGGCCTGCTTTTTTAATGCGTCAATGATCTTCGGATGACAATGGCCCTGATTGACAGCTGAATATGCCGATAAAAAATCATAATACTTTTTTCCTTCTACATCCCAAACATACACACCTTCTCCCCTGCTCAGCACTACGGGTAATGGATGATAGTTTTGGGCACCAAATTGTTCCTCAAGTGCAATTGCCTCTTTGGAACTTATTTTTTCTAGGACAGACATTTTAAATCGATTTAAGTAAAACTATATCAATTCCTTCTTCGGGAGAGAAATCATCCTGTGCAGTATTACAAAATTACAAATAAATAAGAGTTCAAAAAAAATTATAACCTCCTAAAAAAAAGCATCTTATGCCCTATTCATGGGATAAACATCAAATTTGAGAATTATCACCCTCCCCTATCTGTAAAAAGATTTTACCTTTGCTCATGCGCAAAAAAAAACCAAGACAGATCTTTGAGAATTTAGCGGTGATTGATGCCGGTGCAAAAGGTAAAGCAATCGCCAAAGCCCCAGACGGAAGGGTCATATTCATGCAAAACGCTGTTCCGGGCGACGTAGTTACTGTCCAAACTACCAAGAAAAGAAAAGCTTATTTTGAGGGGATTGTTACGAAGATTCACGAATATTCGGACAAGAGGACCTCTCCCATTTGTCAGCACTTTGGACTTTGTGGCGGGTGCAAATGGCAAAATATGTCCTATGATCATCAGTTATACTACAAACAACGAGAGGTTGAGAACAACCTAAAGCGCATTGGGCATCTTGAGATCCCAGAATTATTACCCATTAAGGGATCTGAGGAACAATACTTTTACAGAAATAAGATGGAGTTTTCCTTTTCGGATTCCCGATGGCTCTATGGTGAGGAATTAAAACAGGAAGGGCCCATTACTGATAAAAATGCCCTTGGTTTGCATATTCCGGGGATGTGGGACAAGGTCCTGGACCTAAAAGAATGTCATTTACAGGCAGATCCCTCCAATGCCATTCGATTGGAAATAAAACACTTTGCAACAGAAAAGGGTCTGCCCTTCTTCAATCCCAGAAGTCAGCAAGGGCTCCTAAGAACCCTAATGATCCGCACAGCTTCCACAGGAGAGTTGATGGTGTTGATACAATTTGCAAAAGAGGATAGATCATCTCGAGAACTGATCCTTGATCACATACGTGTAAAATTTCCCGGTATCACTTCGCTCCTTTATGTTATCAATCAAAAACAGAACGACACGCTATATGATCAGGAGGTTATTTGCTATCACGGCAGGGATCATATATGGGAAGAAATGGAAGGATTAAAATTCAAGATCGATGCAAAATCGTTTTACCAGACGAATTCGGCACAAGCCTATGAACTTTATAAGGTTGTCCGAGATTTTGCAGATCTTAAAGGGGACGAACTGGTTTTTGATCTATATACCGGTACCGGGACCATTGCCCAGTTTATCGCAAAACAGGCAGATAAGGTAATTGGTATAGAAGTAGTGCCCGAGGCAATAGAGGCGGCTGTTACCAATGCAGAAGTAAATACCATAACAAACACAGAATTTGTAGTGGGAGATATGAAAAACGTTCTGAACAACACTATTACGGCCAAATACGGAGTGCCCGATGTATTGATCACGGATCCACCAAGGGAAGGAATGCATAAAGATGTGGTAGATCAACTAATTAAGATGGCCCCTGCTCGTATCGTGTATGTTAGCTGTAACAGCGCTACTCAAGCACGCGACCTGAGTCTGTTAAAGGACCTGTACAAGATCCTAAAGGTGCAACCGGTAGATATGTTTCCTCAGACCCATCACGTAGAAAATGTCGTACTTTTGGAAAAACGAAATGCATAGAATGAGTTTTAAACTCCCTGGACCACGTCTATCCATGTCTGGAATTAGACTATGTAGTATAACTTTAATATTACTAGTTGGTTTTCTCACCATCTCTTCTTGTGAAAAAGACGATATCTGTGTGGATGGGGATACACCTTTGTTGGTATTGCGATTTTATGATGCCGCTGATACCACTGCTTTTAAAACCGTGTCATCACTCCGAATAATAGGAATAGGAAATGGTGAACCTGTAGACACTTTTACGGATAGAAGCACTAGTGATTCTGTGGCGGTTCCCTTAAGGATCAATGAAGTGAATACTCAGTTTCAAATCATCCTGAATTCGGATGGGGATGAAGGGGCTGAAACAGGCAATATAGATACCTTGCAATTTAATTATGAAACTAATCAAGTTTTTGTTTCAAGAGCCTGTGGTTTTGTAGCCAACTATGAAATAGCAACAGATACTCTGACCATTGATACAGACAATTGGATACAGAGTATAGAAATTTCCAATCCTTCTGTAACATCACAAGTCAGCGCCCATGTTAAGATATTTCATTAGTGTTTTACTCTTTTTCGGGCTGTTCCTTGTAAAAGCACAATCCGGGCCTATTGATCTGCAACCGCAGGATACCATTAGCTTCAAGCAACCTTATGGTCTCAGAGCAGGAATTGATCTAAGCAGACCGGCATTATCGTTCTTTAATTCAGATTATACCGGACTTGAAATTGTTGCGGACTACCGCCTTACACAAAGTCTTTATTTAGCAGGAGAAATTGGTAATGAGAAAAAGACCAGTACGGAAGAGCTAGCCAATGTAGATCTGGAAAATGCGACACCTCTTTATAATTTTTCGACATCAGGGAGTTACATAAAGCTTGGAGTAGACTACAATACCTATGAAAACTGGTATGGCATGAACAATTCTATCTTTATTGGCGGCAGGTACGCTTTTAGCACCTTTAGCCAAACTGTAAATGATTCCTTTATTTACGATAGTAACCGATACTGGAATCCGGATCAATTTTCCAATGGCACACTAAATAACGTTGAATACGGTGGACTATCTGCCAGTTGGTTGGAATTTCTTGTAGGTATTAAAGCAGAGCTTTTTGCCAATATTTATCTTGGTGCAAGTGTCAGACTCGGATTTTTAGTCAGCAATACAGAAGATGATAATTTCCCTAATCTATGGATCCCTGGCTTCAACAAGGTTACAGATGGCAGTAATTTTGGAGTGGGATATAATTACAGTATTACTTATTTTCTTCCTTTATATAGAAAGGCTAAAAAATCAAAACCTTCTGCGAATTCCCCTGAAAATCAATAACCCTGAAGAGTACTTTTTGGTTACTTGGTTTCTAACACGCTTCGAAGTTATGCCTCGCTTTTAACGTTGAACTTAGCTTTCTTACTTCCTTCATACATTACGTATTTAACCAACTTGGATTCCAAATGACTGTTAAATACCTTTATTTTCCTTGAAGGTCTCAGGCCCACAAATTTTAATGCTTCCAAATTAGATGTAATAAACCAGGCATCTGTACCGGGGTATTGCCTTTTCAAGGTATTCCCAATAGAGGCATAAAATTCCTCCATTTCGATATTTAGTCGCTCCCCATACGGAGGGTTAAAAACCATATGCAGATGATTGCTGGTGAATTTCTTTGATTCAAAGAAGTTCTTCTGTTCTACCTGAATATATTCCGATAGATTGGCATTTTCTATATTATCCTTGGCTTTTTGCACAGCCGATGGTGCTTTATCATAGCCCACTATCTTATAATGAAATTCCCGGGTCTTGTTCAGGCTGCTACTAAGTATCTTTTGATACAACTCTTTATCAAAATCGGACCACTTTTCGAATGCAAATCCCTTTCTATTGATGTTGGCCGGTATATTACAGGCTATCATTGCAGCTTCGGTTAAGATCGTTCCACTTCCGCACATGGGATCGAGAAAATCGCATTGACCATCCCAACCACTGTGTAATAAGAGTCCTGCGGCAAGTACTTCATTTATGGGGGCTATATTGGTTGCCGTTCTGTATCCTCTATGGTGTAAGGAAGCTCCAGAACTATCCAGAGCAACGTTGCACTGATCTTTTTGGATATGTATATTGATTCTCATATCCGGCGATTTGATATCAACATCCGGTCTTTTTCCGTGCTGATCCCTGAATTTATCGACAATGGCATCCTTTGTTTTTTGCGAAACATATAGGGCGTGGGTGAAGTTTTCCGAATTTACGGTGGCATCTATAGCAAAGGTTGTCTCTAAAGACAGGTATGGACCCCAATCCATGGCATAGATCTTTTTGTACAGATCGTGTTCATCGCGTACAAAAAAAGAATTGATTGGTTTGATGATCTTGATGGCGGAGCGAAGGCACAGATTGGCCTTGTACATAAAGCCCGTGTCCCCTTCGAATGTAACATTACGAACCCCTGTTTGAACATTCATGGCGCCCAAATTGCGCAATTCCTTCGCCAGAAGTTCTTCAAACCCATAAAGGGTCTTAGCCACCATCTTAAAATTATTACCCATTTCTATTCTAGTCTAGAGGCAAAAATACGTTAATTTTGGACCTTATAAGAATTTCGTCGCCATTTGGCAACCACCTGTACATGCGGTATTTATTTCTAATTTTTGCGGTACTTCTGAGCTTTGGTTTTGTAGCCATAGTTAAACCTAAAAAAACGCTGGGGCTGCAACTCTTGTTAGCCTTTAGCGGGGCCTTTCTTCTGGCACTAACCATTTTTGACCTGCTACCCGAAGCGTATAATGCCTCAGATCCAAGATCAATGGGAATTTACATTATGATAGGTATCTTACTGCAGATCTTCCTGGAATTCTTTTCAAAAGGTGCGGAACACGGTCATATTCACTGGAATGATCAAAAAAAAGGGTTTCCCTGGTTATTATTCATAAGTCTTTCTATCCATTCATTTATGGAAGGTCTTCCTTTAACCAGCAACAATCCTATCCTGTATGGCATTTTAATACACAAAATACCTATTGCTCTTATTCTGAGCACGTTTTTACTTAATTCAAATTTAAAGACAACATCTGCAATCGTCTTTATCATTATTTTTTCCTTGATGACCCCCTTTGGAAGCTTTTTGGCAAACAATATGGAATTTATTACGACCTACAAGGCCCCTATCACGGCAATTGTCATCGGAATATTGCTTCATATTTCCTCGGTGATATTATTTGAAAGTTCACAGGGGCATACATTTAATCTCAGAAAATTGACAGTGATATTTTTAGGTATTGTTGTGGCCTATTTTATCTAGACATTGAGCGGAAAGTTAGATACCTAAACAGCGGAGCAATTTCATTTAGATCACATCTGTATAAATTAGCAGCCAATGACTACAAGCTCCTCCAAGGACAAAGATATGCCAGATTAGATGGTTGTATGGGATCTTGCGTACTGCGTAAAATATAGTCCCCAGAGTATAAAATGCGCCTCCCAATAAGAATAGGAT
>JABDQS010000121.1 GCA_013042125.1 Eudoraea sp. | reverse complement strand
TTCCATTGGATCAATTATGGCATCTGTCCATAACCGGGCCGCAGCATAAAAGGGAGATATCTGATTGTCGTACCGTTCTTTTATTTTATTGAATAGCTCGGTTTCTTTCTCAGCGGCGATCTTTTCGCCTTTTTTCTTGAGGGATGCGGTTTCGATCTGTAAAAGTACCTTCGCAGCCGAATTTCCGCTCATTACAGCAAGTTCTGCACTTGGCCAGGCAACTATTAGTCGGGGATCATAGGCTTTTCCACACATGGCGTAATTTCCGGCTCCATAGCTGTTGCCAATAATGACGGTAAACTTTGGGACCACAGAATTACTCACGGCATTCACCATTTTAGCGCCATCCTTAATAATACCACCATGCTCACTTTTGCTGCCTACCATAAACCCGGTAACATCCTGTAAGAATACCAGCGGGATCTTTTTTTGATTGCAATTGGCGATAAATCGGGTTGCCTTATCTGCAGAATCGGAATAAATGACGCCTCCAAATCGCATTTCTCCTTTTTTTGTTTTGATCACCTTCCGCTGATTAGCCACTATACCTACCGCCCAGCCATCAATTCTTGCATAGCCCGTAAGTATGGTTTTTCCGTATCCTTCTTTATACTGCTCAAATTCTGAATTATCCACTAAACGTTTGATGATCTCCAACATATCATATTGATCCGATCTCGATTTGGGCAGGAGACCAAAAATATCTTCTTGTTTTTCCGCAGGAGAGAAGGCCTTCTTACGGTTAAATCCGGCTTTTGGTGATTCCCCAAACTTATCAAGTAACTTTTTAATGGTATCCAGGGCATCCTTGTCATCCTTCGCCTTGTAATCTGTAACTCCACTTATTTCACAATGAGTGGTTGCACCACCCAGAGTTTCATTATCTATATTCTCGCCAATGGCTGCCTTAACCAAATAACTCCCGGCTAAAAAGATACTTCCGGTCTTATCAACGATCAGTGCTTCATCACTCATGATCGGTAAATAGGCACCTCCGGCAACACAACTACCCATAACTGCTGATATTTGTGGGATTCCCATACTGCTCATCACAGCATTATTTCGAAAGATCCTTCCAAAATGCTCCTTATCCGGAAAAATTTGTTCTTGCATGGGTAAATATACCCCTGCACTATCTACCAGGTAGATGATCGGGAGTCTGTTCTCAATAGATATTTCCTGTGCCCTTAAATTCTTTTTAGCAGTAATGGGAAACCAGGCTCCGGCTTTTACCGTGGCATCATTGGCCACAATTACACATTGTCTTCCCTGAACATAGCCAATGACCACTACTACACCTCCTGAAGGACAACCTCCGTGTTCCTTATACATTCCCTGTCCTGCAAAAGCCCCTATTTCGATCTGTTCAGAACCCTTGTCAACCAGATAATTGATCCGTTCCCTGGCAGTCAGTTTTCCTTGTGAATGAAGCTTTTCTATTCGGGCCTTTCCTCCACCAAGGGCCACTTTGGCAAGCTGCTTTTTTAATTCTGAACGCTTTAGTTTGTTATGATCTTCGTTGATATTGAAGGAAATGTCCATCTAATTTTCACTGTTTTTATTGGCCCCTAAAGATAAGCAGTAATATTCATTAACTTTGGTAAAAATAAGAAGGAAATATGGCTAACAGCATTGGATGGGGTATCATTGGTCTAGGCAATATCGCCCAGAAATTTGCAAAAGATCTTAGCTTAATTCATGATGCTGCCCTTATGGCGGTGGCTTCCAGATCAATTCAAAAAGCGCTTGCTTTTAAAGAAGAATTTAAGGTTCCTCATGCTTTTGATAGTTATGAGGCTCTTTTTAAATGTGAAGAAGTAGAAGTAGTGTATATAGCGCTTCCTCATACTGAGCATCTAGCCTGGAGTATCATGGCCATGGAATACGGGAAACATGTTCTTTGCGAAAAGCCGTTAGGGGTAAACTCAGAGCAGGTAAAACAAATGGTAAATGCTTCCAGAAAGCACAATGTATTTTTAATGGAAGCCCTGTGGAGTCGTTTTAATCCTGCTATCCAAAAAGCAAAAGAGCTGGTAGACTCGGGTGAAATTGGCACTATTGGCTACTTACATGCAGATTTTGCCTTTTTTGGTTTAGACCGGGATAGGGAAGGTCGGTTGCTAAATCCTGCCTTGGCGGGAGGATCATTGCTAGATATTGGTATTTACCCGGTCTTTCTCGCCTATTTAATGTTGGGCATTCCGGATACTATTGAAGCCTCGGCAAAGTATATTGAAACCGGCGCGGAAATACAGATAGCCATTCAGTTTACATATCCCTCTGCACATGCTGTATTATTTAGTGGATTAAGTGCCAATAGTTCAATGGAGGCCAGTATTGCTGGTAGTGATGGCACTATTGTTATCCACCCAAGGTGGCATGAGTCTCAGGGAATTTCTGTTACTGAGGATAATCAGACACTGAAAATAGACCTCCCAACGGTTGGGAAGGGTTATACCTATGAAATTGAAGAAGTTCACCGCTGTCTTTCTGACAAACAGATTGAGAGCCCTTTGTGGTCCCATAAACATAGTTTGGAATTAATTGGCCTTTTGGATAAGATTCGTGCAAAGGTCGGCATAACCTTTCCATTTGAGTGATAAAGTTTAATTATTAGGGATACTTTTCGACGGTTTTTACGATATTTGAGAATAACTAAATGAAATTTTATGGCGATGGATAAAAATACCGTCTTAGCTTGGGCTACATTAATAATGATCATTGTAGGTGTGGCCTTGATAGCTCTTGGCGCTTTCAGATATAATGATATAGCCGGTTACGGATTTGCATCTGTGGGGATCGGATTCTTTGCCATAGCGTGGGTATTCAATGCCCTGAAAGGGCGGGTATAAACCTTCATCTTATACTTCCAATTAGTAACAATTTTACAAACCTATCTGTAGCTGATGTCAGACGATAAAAAGGTCATTTTCTCCATGTCTGGGGTTACCAAGACCTATAAGAATGCCAATACACCTGTATTAAAAAATATTTATCTGAGTTTTTTCTATGGAGCCAAGATCGGGATCCTTGGACTTAACGGCTCAGGAAAGTCAACCTTACTCCGTATCATAGCCGGAACGGATAAGAATTACCAGGGCGATGTTGTTTTTTCTCCGGGATACAAGGTGGGGTATTTGGAACAGGAACCGGAGCTAGATGATTCTAAAACAGTGCTGGATATTGTAAAGGAGGGAGTGGCCGAAACCGTCGCCATCCTTGATGAATACAATAAGATCAATGATATGTTTGGCCTTCCCGAAGTGTATGAGGATGCTGATAAAATGCAAAAATTGATGGACAAACAAGCGGCTCTTCAAGATCAGATAGATGCTGCCAACGCCTGGGAATTAGATACCAAGCTGGAGATCGCCATGGATGCCCTGAGAACGCCGGATCCGGATAAGAAAATAAGTGTCCTTTCCGGAGGAGAACGGAGGAGAGTTGCCTTGTGCCGACTTCTTTTACAGGAACCCGAGATACTTTTATTGGATGAACCTACTAACCATTTAGATGCTGAATCTGTACATTGGTTAGAGCATCATCTGGCAACATATAAGGGGACGGTGATCGCGGTAACGCATGACAGATATTTCCTTGATAACGTTGCCGGATGGATCCTTGAACTAGATAGGGGAGAAGGTATTCCATGGAAGGGCAACTACAGCAGCTGGTTAGATCAAAAATCAAAACGCCTCGCACAGGAAAGCAAACAAGCCTCCAAGCGTCAAAAAACCCTTGAGCGGGAGCTGGAGTGGGTCCGTCAAGGTGCAAAAGGTCGTCAAGCCAAACAGAAAGCCCGTTTGAACAATTATGACAAATTGCTGAGTCAGGATCAGAAAAAATTAGATGAAAAATTAGAGATATATATTCCCAACGGGCCACGTTTGGGTACCAATGTTATAGAAGCTTCAGCTGTTAGTAAAGGCTATGATGATAAATTGCTTTATGACGACCTCAATTTTAACCTGCCACAAGCAGGTATAGTTGGGATCATTGGTCCAAACGGAGCAGGAAAGACCACTATTTTCAAGATGATCATGGGCGAGATCTCACCAGATAAAGGGCAATTTAAAGTAGGGGAGACCGCCAAGCTCGCTTATGTAGATCAGAGTCACTCCAATATTGATCCCAATAAAACCATTTGGGAGAATTTCAGCGACGGACAGGAACTGGTTATGATGGGAGGCCGTCAGGTAAATTCACGAGCCTATCTGAGCAGATTTAATTTTTCGGGCAGTGAGCAGAATAAAAAGGTGAGCATGCTTTCCGGTGGAGAGAGAAACAGGCTTCATTTAGCCATGACCTTGAAAGAAGAGGGCAATGTATTATTACTGGACGAGCCTACGAATGATCTGGATGTGAACACCTTGAGGGCTTTGGAAGAAGGCCTTGAGAATTTTGCCGGTTGTGCCGTCATCATATCGCATGATCGCTGGTTTCTGGACAGGGTGTGTACCCATATCCTTGCCTTCGAAGGGGATTCTGAGGTGTATTTCTTTGAAGGATCCTTCTCCGAATACGAAGAAAACAAAAAGAAACGCCTGGGCGCGGACCTTACCCCAAAACGATTGAAATACAAAAAACTTATCAGGTAACTACATCAACTAATAAGGATCATTGGGATACCAGTCGAGTTGCACTACTTCGATTGCTGCATTCTCAGCGTTCACAAGCTCTGCAAACCTCGATACATCACTTACGTCTGGTCTGCCTCTGAAATGATAGGGATACACTTCTTTTGGTTTAAATTCTAGCACGGCTTCCGCTGCGTTATCTACCGTCATTGTATAGGGCAAATTCATGCAAACAAAGGCTTTGTCTATATTTTTCAAGGCTCGCATCTCAGGGATGTCTTCTGTATCGCCTGAAAAGTAAACTCTTTCTTCGCCCAAGGTCAGCACATATCCGTTGCCTCTTCCTTTGGTGTGGAAACTCTTGGCCTCTTCCCGCAGGTTGTACATGGGGATCGCTTCTACGCTTACACCGAAGAATACTTTAGAATCTCCGTTGTTTAAAACATCGAATTGAGTGCTCATTTGTTCACGGATTTGATCTGCCACTGCCTGAGGTACAATGATTCTGGTATTGGAGGTGTCAATCCCTTCCAGGGTTTGTTGACTTAAATGGTCCCCATGAATATCTGTTATCAGTATCATGTTGGGACTGGGATATGCTGAATACGAATCGGCACTGCCTACAGGATCGACAAATATGGTGATATCTCCCCATTTCAAAACCGCTGACGCGTGTTCTATTGGAAATATCTCAAGATTGGCCGAAGTTATGTCATCCATTCCTGAAGAGGAGTTAGTGGATTGGTCTTCTATGGCTATCTCGGTTTTCTTGTTCTCTTTACAGCCAATAAATAGGGTGGTGCATAAAAGTAAAGCCGCTGCGATTGTTCTCATGGGAAGTAGTTAATGGGTTTTATTTGACACTAAAGATAAACAGGATCATTGGCACAGCTCAGAACATTAACGCCATTTTAATATTACTCCGCTTATAAGGGGGCGGGATCTCCATGGGTATTTCTACGAAACCAAACTTTTTGTACAAATGAATGGCCGGTTGAAGTATTGTATTTGAATAGAGCATTATGGAGGTTATCTGTTTCTTTTTGCAGTAATCGATTGCATATTGTAATAATGAATGCCCAATTTTCTTTCCTTGATACCCATCTTGTACGGCCATTTTACCTAATTCAAGAGTATTGGCATCCATAGGAAGCAGTGAAAAGCATCCAACAATAGTATCCTTGAGTTGTGCAAAAAAAATTACGCCACCTTTGTCAATGATCTCTTCCTGGCAATTTTCCAATAAATCGGAGTCTTTGGGTTCCACATAAAAGTATTCCGTTAGCCAGGCAAGGTTCAATTCCCTGAACGATGTGGCCATTTGAGGTTGGAAAGGGATTATGCGGACAGACATTGGTTTATTTTTGTTGTAAATCCTCGTTCGTTTGGATCATTTTGAACAGTTCCTGATGGAAATTACAATTATTTTTTATTACAAAAATCTAAAAAGAAGGTTTGTCCGTATATAGCATGTAACCACTTTACAAAAAGTAAAAAAGTTTATTAAACTATTACACTATGACTGAAACAAAAAACAATAACGGATTAAAAGTAATTGCCGGTTTATTAGGGGTAGTACTATTGGGTACTATCATCTATACCGTTAGTCTTTATCAAGACAAGAAAAAAGTGCAAACAGAACTTACCCAGGAAAAAGACCTGGTAGTGGAAGACCTTAACAATCTTAAATCTGAGTACGACAAAGCTATCCTGGAGAGTAATGCTACTAATGAAGAATTGGTAGAAGCAAGGGATAGGATCGCTAAGTACATCGATTCTGTACAGACAATGAAGACTGATCTTTCTTCTTTAAGAAGATACAGAAATCAGGTTGCGGTTTTAAAACAAGAAAGAGAAGTATTATTGCAGCAAGTAGATTCTTTAACAAGATCGAACTCATTTTTAGCTATGCAAAGAGACAGCACATTTGTTGAGTTGGAAAAGCAAGCAGTATTCAACGATTCTTTAGTTGTTCAAAACACTCAATTAGCAGAAGCTGTAGAAAGAGGATCGGCTCTTAACCTTTCAACATTTAATGTTGATGCAGTTAGAGAAAGAAATAACGGAAAAATGGTTTCTACTCAGAGAGCAGGAAGAACAGACAAATTAAAAGTTTGTTTTACTATTGCTGACAATGTAATTGCTCAGGCCGGAGACAGACAATTCCTAATTGAGGTTTTAGATCCTCAAGGAAATGTACTTGGTGGCGGAAGCACAAAAACGAACACTGAAGGTGCATCTGTAGCGTATAGCAAGGGAACTGATTTCTATTACGAAAACCAGGATCTTGATGTATGTGACTTCATTAACAAGCCAGCTGGTGATTTCCAATCAGGAAATTATATGGTGAACGTCTATGACGATAACCTTAAACTTCTTGGTACTTCTAAGTTCACTTTGAAATAGGAACATACACATCCAAATAATCAGGGCCTTCAATTGAAGGCCCTTTTTTTGTGCATTATCCTTACTTTTTTAACGAACCTACCATTTCTTCAGGCTTTACCCACTCATCGTATTCCTTTGCAGTAACATACCCGAGGTTAACAGCCTCTTCCCGTAAGGTAGTGCCATTTCTGTGGGCCGTATTGGCTATTTCAGCGGCTTTATAATAGCCTATTTTTGTGTTAAGAGCGGTAACTAGCATCAGGGAATTATTCAGTAATTGTTTAATGACCTTATGATTGGGTTCTATCCCAGCTGCACAATGAATATCAAAACTAACGCAAGCATCCCCGATCAATTCAGCAGATTGCAAGAGGTTAGCAGCCATAACAGGTTTGAAAACATTCAGTTCGTAATGACCCTGGGCTCCTCCCACGCTAATTGCGACATCATTACCCATTACCTGAGCGCAAACCATGGTAAGCGCCTCACATTGCGTCGGATTCACTTTTCCTGGCATAATAGAGCTGCCCGGTTCGTTTGCTGGAATTACTATCTCACCAATACCTGAACGTGGTCCTGATGCCATCATTCGGATATCGTTGGCAATTTTGTTAAGTGATACAGCTAATTGCTTTAAGGCGCCGTGGGTTTCTACAAGTGCATCGTGTGCAGCGAGGGCCTCAAATTTATTGTCAGCCGTTTTAAAGGGTAAACCTGTGAATTTAGCTATGTACTTGGCAACCAATACATCGTATCCTTCAGGAGTGTTCAGTCCTGTTCCTACGGCAGTTCCTCCCAAAGCTAATTCACTGAGATGTTCCAAAGTATTCTGAAGAGCGGTTAAACCGTGATCTAACTGAGAAACATATCCCGAAAACTCCTGCCCCAGAGTTAGAGGGGTTGCATCCATAAGATGAGTTCTTCCAATTTTGACAATATCATTAAAATCGGTCACCTTTTTTTGTAGTGTATTTCTAAGTTGTGTAACTCCGGGGATAGTAACTGACGCTATTTTGGCATAGGCCGCAATGTGCATCCCTGTAGGAAAGGTATCATTGGAGGATTGAGATTTGTTGACATCATCATTGGGC
>JABDQS010000120.1 GCA_013042125.1 Eudoraea sp. | reverse complement strand
ATCATTATCTGTAACGATCTCAGTAATAGGCAATACTTTGGTGGCACCTTTATAGGTAATGACCCCAACAGATACCTCGGTTCCTGACAAAAAGGATTCTATGATGATCTCATCATCTTCCAAATAGGCCTTCTCAATAGCCGGCAGCATTTGTTCCCTGCTATAAACCTTGGAGATACCAAAGCTACTCCCGGCCTTATTTGCCTTCACAAAACAAGGGAGGCCTACTTTCTTAACAATGGAATCTTCATTAATTGTATCTCCTTTATTAATGTAAAAAGAGGTAGCTGCTTTTATCCCGTACGGTTTTAAAACACTAAGAAGATCTCTTTTATTAAAAGTTAAAGCTGCCTGATAATAGCCACAGGAGGTTTGTGGCAATCCAAGCAATTTAAAGTAAGATTGCATAAGTCCGTCTTCACCCGGGGTTCCGTGAATTGCATTGAACACGCACTGAAAGGAGATCTTTTCCGAACCCATAGGTACGGTAAAATCTGCTTTGTTCACGGGATATTCCTTATCGGTATCATCTAAACAAACCCATTTATCCGTAGATATTATGACCCGGTACGGAGAATATACATCCCTGTTAAGGTGTTTATAAACATTCTCACCGCTTAATAAGGAGATCTCGTACTCACTGGAATAGCCTCCCATGATGATGGCAATAGTCACTTTCATAGTTGCAATAGTGAGGATTGGTTCATGATCTTTTAACTGGTTATTACAAAATCAAAGTAAAGAAAAAAGCATTCGGTTTCCTATCTTTGCCAGGTTATAAAGTAAACTTATGAGGAATTTTTTAAATTTTCTTCGCAGCAAAACACTGCTGATCAACCTTGGTCTGGCTCTGGTAGCTGTCATAGTCATTTCATGGCTGGCACTGCAATGGCTCAAAGGATCTACGCATCATGGGGAACTTGTGGAGGTGCCAAACCTGTCCAAAATGTCCGTGATGGATATGCGGGAGACCATTGAAAATGCTAACCTGCGTTACGAGGTACTGGATTCTGCCAACTACGACCCCAACTTTCCCAGGTTCTCCATTATAGAACAAAATCCGCCTGCCGGAAACATGGTAAAAGAGAACCGTAAGATCTATATAACCATTAATCCTTCCGGATATAAAAAGGTTACCGTTCCCAATATTGTTCAGGTAACACAGCGTAATGCTTCTTCTATGTTAAGAGCGGTGGGCCTCGATGTTGAACGGGTAACCTATATAAATGAACTCGGCAAGGATATGGTGTATTACGCAAAATTCAAGGGTAAGAATGTTAGTCCCGGAGATAAATTACCAAAGACATCCAAGATCGAACTTATCTGTGGAAATGGTACAATACCAGGCCGGGCAAGGATCAAAGCTGATTCAGAATTGTAATATGGATGACTACCAGCCCGCTGATCCTAACGAAGATGATCTTTTTGAACATCACCGATTTACAGCTTCCAAAGGGCAGGAACCCTTACGTGTAGATAAGTTCTTAATGAACTTCATTGAAAATGCTACCCGGAATAAAATTCAGCAGGCAGCAAAAGGGGGTAATATTTGGGTCAATGGCAAGGTCGTAAAACAGAATTACAAGGTAAAAGCAGGTGATGAGGTACGGGTTTTATTTGAACATCCTCCCTATGAATATCTCCTAACACCCGAAAATATTCCCTTAGACATTGTTTATGAGGATGAGATAGTGCTGGTGGTGAATAAACCTGCCGGTATGGTAGTGCATCCCGGGCATGGAAATTATTCCGGTACTTTGTTAAATGCACTTGCCTATCACAACAAAGATCTCCCGGAGAATTCCAGTGGCAGACCCGGACTGGTGCATAGAATAGATAAGGATACATCAGGATTACTGGTGATAGCAAAGACCGGTGAGGCCATGACCCATTTGGCCAAACAATTTTATGACAAGACCAGTGAGCGGCAGTACGTGGCACTTGTCTGGGGAAATATTGATGAGGACGAGGGCACTATTGAAGGTCATATTGCCCGGAATCCCAAGAACAGACTTCAAATGCAGGTGTTTCCCGATGGGGATCAGGGGAAAGAAGCTGTAACGCATTTCAAGGTCATAGAGCGGCTGGGATATGTTACCCTCGTCTCCTGTGTCCTGGAAACCGGAAGAACCCATCAGATCAGAGTTCATATGAAACATATAGGGCATACACTATTTAATGACGAACGCTATGGAGGGGATAAGATCTTAAAAGGCACCACCTTTACCAAATACAAGCAATTCGTAGATAATTGTTTTAAAATACTGCCAAGGCAGGCCCTTCACGCAAAGACCCTTGGTTTTATTCATCCCGTTAGTGGTAAAAAAGTACAATTCAATTCAGAACTTCCCGAAGATATGACCTTATGTATTGAAAAGTGGAGGCATTATTCCAGGCATAGTCAATAGTATAAGTACTATCAATAGGTCTATCAAAAACAATTAGATAGCGCCTGTATATTTTACCAATTTTACTTCTTATTTTCGTTGCAAAATGTTGCACATGAAAATTGTTATTTCCCCCGCGAAGTCGCTCGACTTTGAATCAAGTTTACCCACCGCTCAATACTCTGTACCAGCGTTCCTAAAGGAATCTGAAAGGATCAACAAGGTACTTTCAAAAAAGAGCCCACGGTCCCTTATGCGTTTAATGAATATCTCCACTCAATTGGCCGATGTAAACTGGGAGCGTAACCAACAATTTAAACTTCCCTTTTTGCCGGAGAATGCAAGGCCGGCCATATATGCCTTTAATGGTGATGTGTACCTGGGGTTAGATGCCTATACCTTACCGGAAGAAAAAATAGCGAACATGCAGGATAGCCTTAGGATCTTGTCCGGGCTGTATGGAATCCTTAAACCGTTAGACCTAATTCAACCGTATCGTTTGGAAATGGGCACTTCCTTAAAGATCGGAAGGAAGAAGAATTTATACGAATTCTGGAGGGCCACCCTTACCAATGCTCTAAACGAGGAGTTGGAAGAAGGGGAAATGTTGATAAACCTGGCTAGTAATGAATACTTCTCTGCCCTGGATGCGAAAAAGATCAAGGGCCCAATAATTACACCCATTTTCAAAGATTGGAAAAATGACAAGCTAAAGGTGCTCAGTTTTTTTGCCAAGAAAGCGAGGGGTGCAATGGTTAGGTACCTTATTGAATCTGATGCAAAGTCTCTCGATGATCTTCGTGGATTTACAGGAAATGACTACCAGTTCAGTAAAGAACATACCTTAAAGGAACATCAACCCGTCTTTATCCGATAGAATATTTTTGGATTGTCTTCGTTTTAAAGCTGTAGAATCTCGTTAAAACTCTCCTATGAAACGAACGATCTTTTTATTTGTAGCCCTTGGTATTATGATAGCGGCCTGCTCAGACAGGGATGATGATGTCACAGCCATAAATATCAGAGTCAAAAATATGAGTTCCTTCTTATTCGATGAGGTACTGGTAGGAGACGAGGAGCATATCTATGAAACTTTGGGTCCGGATCTGTATTCAGAATATCAGGAGTACGAGACTGCTTACAGATATAGTTATATCAGGATAACCTCAGGGGAAGAGGTATTTGTTTTACAACCTATGGACTTTGTTGGCGAAGAGGTATTGCCCATTGGGT
>JABDQS010000110.1 GCA_013042125.1 Eudoraea sp. | reverse complement strand
ATGTGTTGGAGATGGCATCGTAGTAGATGTATCAAGATATTTTACGAAGATCCTACACTTTGACAAAGAAAAAAATCAGGTAACGGTTCAACCCGGAGTAATCAGAGACGAGCTAAATGAGTATCTGGAACCCTACGGTGTATTTTTTGGTCCAAACACATCTACCTCCAACAGATGTATGATAGGGGGTATGGTTGGAAACAATTCCAGTGGTACAACCTCTATTCAATATGGGGTAACCAGAGAGAAAGTGATCTCACTCAGAACGTTTCTTTCTGATGGTTCTGAAGCTGTATTTTCATCCTGTACGCCTACGATATACAATGTAAAAAAGGAGTTGAATACACTTGAAGGGAATATTTATAAAGAGTTACACAACCTTCTGTCTGATAAGGCTATACAATTAAACATAAAAGAACAATTCCCTAAAAAAAGTATTCATAGGCGCAATACCGGCTACGCGATAGACAGTTTGCTTGAGAGTAATTTATTTTCCGGGAAAGAAGATGAGATCAACCTTTGCCATTTACTCAGTGGAAGTGAAGGTACCCTGGCCTTTATGACAGAGATAACCCTGCAACTTAATGAACTACCGCCTCCTTTGTCTGCAATGGTGGTTACACATTACAGCACTCTGGAATCTTGTCTTACCGATGTTGTTCCGGTAATGCAGCATGAGCTGCATACCTGCGAGATGATGGATAAGGTGATCCTGGATTGCACTAAGAATAATAAGACCCAGTTGGCCAATCGTTTCTTTGTGGATGGTGATCCGGCTGCATTGTTGATGTTAGAATTGCGATCTCAATCTCAGAATGAGCTTGAGGAACAACTAAAACGACTGAAACATACTATCCGGGAATCGGGGTTGAGTTATGCTTCTCCTGTGTTGTATGGAGAAGACATCAACTGTGCGCTCGAATTGCGTAAGGCAGGCCTGGGATTATTGGGAAACATGGTAGGCGATAGAAAAGCTGTGGCCTGTATTGAGGATACCGCGGTGGCTTTGGAAGACCTGAAAGACTTTATTGGCGAATTCACCGGTATTATGAAGGAATTCGATCAGAAGGCGGTCTATTACGCCCATGCCGGTGCAGGTGAACTTCACCTGAGACCTATTTTAAACTTAAAAAAACAGGAGGATGTACACTTATTTCGGACAATAACCACACGGGTAGCAAAACTCACCAAAAAATACAAGGGTTCTTTTAGTGGAGAACATGGCGATGGGATCGTGAGAGCCGAGTTTATTCCACTAATGATCGGAGAGGAAAACTATAAGGTCCTTAAACGAATAAAGACTGTTTTTGATCCTAACAATATTCTTAATCCGGGGAAAATAGTAGATCCGTATCCCATGGATGAGTCCCTGAGATATGAAAAAGACCGGCATGAACCTCAAATCCCTACTATGCTGAATTTTAGCGATAGTGAAGGGATCCTAAAGGCGGCTGAAAAATGCAATGGGAGTGGGGACTGCAGAAAAACAGAGCATGCCAAAGGTGCCATGTGTCCAAGTTATCACGCAACGAGAGATGAGCAGGCATCTACCCGTGGAAGGGCCAATGCACTGCGTGAATTCTTAACTCATAACGACAAGGAAAATAAATTTGACTCTGAAGAACTTAAATCTGCGTTTGATCTGTGTTTAAGCTGTAAAGCCTGCGGAAGTGAATGCCCAAGTAATGTGGATGTTGCTACCCTTAAATCGGAGTTTTTATTCCAATACCAGGAAACTCATGGCTATCCGTTGCGAAACAAGTTGTTTGCCTACAATACAGCCTTTAACAAGTGGGGCAGCAAGATCCCTATGATCAGCAATGCGATTTTTAAAAACAGAAGACTTGGTAAATTAATTAAAAAGGTTTCTGGCGTGGCTTCACAAAGAAGCTTCCCCCTTGTGAGCAAATTCGATTTTTCATCCTATTTAGCTTCTAAAAAAATAAAATCCGCAAATTCAGAGAAAAAGCTGGTGCTTTACATTGATGAATTTACACAGTATTTGGATATTGAGATAGGGAAAGATGCCATTGATCTGTTACATGGCCTAGGGTACCAAATTCAGTTGTATTTTGGTGAAAGTGGCAGAACCTTTATTTCCAAAGGTTTCTTGAAGCAAGCGAAAGAAGTAGCTAATAGGAATATTGAATCCTTATATCCGCTTGCTGAAAATGACATTCCAATAGTTGGTCTGGAACCCTCAGCTATTCTGAGTTTTAGGGATGAATACCATCGTTTTCATTTAAGCACGGACAAGGTTAAATCGGTCTCTGAAAATTCATGGCTTCTTGAGGAATTCCTGTCAGCTGAAATTGCCAATGGAAGTATAACAAGTAATTCCTTCACCAAGGATGCAAAAACAATAAAAATTCACGCACATTGCCATCAAAAATCACTTTCCAACCAAAAGGTAACCTTTGACATGTTGAACGTACCGGAAAATTATTCTGTGACCATTATAAGTTCCGGGTGTTGCGGAATGGCAGGTTCCTTTGGCTATGAAGAGGAACATTATGAGATAAGCATGAAAATTGGTGAACTAAAATTATTTCCGGCGATCAGGAAGAAAGAAAAGAATACAATAATAGCGGCCAATGGTACCAGTTGTCGTCACCAAATATCAGATGGTACTGGTGTAACGGCATATCACCCGGTAACCATTTTAAAGGATGCATTACTGGCATTCTAAACATGATTTGTAGGTTCTTGGTTTGCATTTTTAATACCCCTATCTTTGACCTCAGAAGAGGGGTTTGGCCCCAATTATTTTGATAAAACCCTCCTTGTATGGCAGGAAATTCATTCGGAACCCTTTTTAAGCTCACTACCTTTGGAGAATCGCACGGTCTTGCCATTGGAGGTATTCTGGAAGGTTGCCCATCGGGGATCACTCTTGATATGGAGGCGATTCAAGCTGAAATGAGCCGTAGGAAGCG
>JABDQS010000107.1 GCA_013042125.1 Eudoraea sp. | reverse complement strand
GGTATGCACATTATTTAGGATAGGTGTTTCATCCAAATAATATTTAATGATCTCCGGCATGTAAGTATATACCGCCTTATCATCAGCGACACCCGTACCCGGGGCATTTGCCAGAGTAACATTCCCTTTTTTATAAGCAGAAAATAAGCCCGGAACTCCTAAGGACGAATCGGCTTTGAATTCTAAAGGATCTAAAAACTGATCATCAATGCGCCGGTAAATGATATCTACCTTTTCAGGACCTTTAATGGTGCGCATATACACAAAATCGTTCTCCACAAAAAGATCGCGCCCTTCAACCAGTTCAACTCCCATGGTCTTGGCCAGGTAGGAATGCTCATAAAAAGCCGAATTATACATTCCCGGAGTTATCACTACCGTATTGGGAACATCCACTCCATGGGGTTTTACGGTTTCGAGAAGATCCAGCAGATTTTCAGCATAATTGGTTACAGTATGCGTTTCGTAATGATTAAAGACCCCAAACAACGCTCGTTTGAGGGCAGTGCGATTGCAGATCACATAACTGACGCCCGAAGGGCATCGAATATTATCCTCCAGAACATAGTATTGCCCATCATTATGTTTAATGACATCTGTTCCTGAAATATGATTATAGATCCCGCCGGGTGGATCAACGCCCATCATCTGATGCAGATAGTTTTCGGAAGAGCTGATCAGTTCCAGGGGCACAACTCCCTGCTTTAAGATCTTTTTCTCATGATAAATATCCCAAAGAAAGAGATTGAGTGCCCTGCTGCGTTGAATAGAACCTTTTTCAATGGTCTCCCATTCTTTGCCGTCAATTATTCGCGGAAACAGATCGAAAGGAAATATCTTTTCCTGCATTTGTTTATCATGATATACCTGGAAAGTGATCCCCTGATTAAAGAAGGAAGATCGGGCTTTCTCATTCAAGGTCATGTAATCTGGTATGGAATGCCCTCCATACAATTGGAATAAGGTCTTATATATTTCTTTTACTTCTCCCTTTTTATCATATATCTCATCAAAAAGGGACGGATCTCTCTGGTATGAAGAAAATATGGTGCTGTCTTTGGATGGCATAAAAATATCTTTGGCTGAATATAGCGGATTTTATGTGAATTAGACTCAGGAATTTAACAATTATTCAAATGCAAAATTGCTAAATCAATAAGCTGTTGTTTGCTGTTTTAAGAATAGCGCAGCGGGATTTTATTCCTGTTGCAGTGATCGTTCATTCTAATTTATATAAATTTAGCTCCTAAACTTTAAATATGAAATACTATACATTGTTAATAGGGTGCTTTTTCTGCCTTGCAGGCTTTGGACAGTTTGCGGAAAAAAGCAAAGATTTTGCGAAATATGAAGGCTTGTTTTCATTTTATATCGATGACAAAAATGACAAGGTCTTCCTGGAGGTAAAAGAGCTGGAAAAGGAATTTCTGTATGTCTATTCCCTAAGTAGTGGTATTGGAAGTAATGATATAGGTTTAGACAGAGGACAACTTGGAAATGAGCAGGT
The DNA here is from genome assembly GCA_013042125.1 of Eudoraea sp. Taxonomy (GTDB): domain Bacteria; phylum Bacteroidota; class Bacteroidia; order Flavobacteriales; family Flavobacteriaceae; genus Muriicola. The sequence continues at coordinate 2,438 of JABDQS010000107.1, read as the reverse complement.
TGTATATTTTAAAAAGGCTGGAAATAAATTATTGCTGATCCAGCCAAATCTAAAGTACAGAGCTCTGACGGAGAATACTTTGGAGAAGAGATCTGTAGAGCAGGCCTTTGCTAAATCCATTCTTTTTGGCTTTGCGATAGAAGAGGAGAAAAATGGCATATATGTTTTAGATATCACCGATTTTTTGATGCAGGATGCTCATGGAGTAACAGAACGTTTAAAACGCACCAATCAGGGATCTTATAGTCTGGATAAATCAAAAAGTGCACTCGACCTCTCCCGGACCAATGCGTTTCCTAAAAACATAGAACTAGATCTGATGCTGACCTTCAAAGGAGATCCCAAAGGTGGTAATATAAGATCGGTCTCGCCCAATCCTGAACTCGTAACGGTCTCACAACACCATTCATTTATTGAATTGCCGGATAATGATTATAAGATGAGGGTATTCGACCCTCGCTCGGGATCATATCCTTTTACCTATTACGACTATGCAACTCCGGTGGAGGAATCACTTATTAAAAGATTTGTGACACGTCACCGCTTAGAAAAGAAGGAGCCCGGTGCAGCTATAAGCGAAGCTAAAGAACCAATAATTTATTACCTGGACAATGGAACACCAGAACCTGTGCGTTCTGCCTTGCTGGAAGGCGGCAGGTGGTGGAACCAGGCCTTTGAAGCGATAGGATATAAAGATGCGTTTCAACTCAAAATGCTTCCCGATGACGCAGATCCTCTGGATGTTAGATATAATGTGATACAATGGGTACACCGCTCTACACGAGGCTGGAGCTACGGGAGCAGTATTACCGACCCGAGAACAGGTGAGATCATAAAAGGTCACGTTAGCCTGGGTAGTTTAAGGATCAGACAGGACTTCCTTATTGCACAGGCACTGATGAACAAGCCTTTTGCAGAAAGCGATGAGAATATTGAGCCAATGTTAGAGCTGGCCCTAGCTCGTATCAGACAACTTTCGGCACATGAAATTGGACATACGCTTGGGTTTGCGCATAATTTTGCAGCCAGTACAAACAACAGAGCTTCTGTTATGGATTATCCCCATCCATATATTACCCTTACAAATGGGGGAATCGATTTTTCTCAGGCGTATGATACCGGTATAGGGGACTGGGACAAAACAACGGTGGCATACTCATATGCCGATTTTCCCGAGGGAACTTCAGAAAAAGAGGGACTTAATAGCATCCTGGACAATGCACAAAAGCAAGGCTTGCGGTATATTTCAGATCGGGATTCACGTCCCATGGGAAGTGCACACGTCCTGGGACATTTATGGGACAATGGCAGCAGTGCCAGTGCAGAATTAGACAGAATGCTTGCCCTTAGGGCTAAGGCAATAGATAACTTTGGTATAGATAACATAAGGACCGGAGAGCCTAATTCAGTATTGGAGGATGTTTTTGTTCCCCTGTATTTCTTTCATAGATATCAATTAGAAGCTGCCGCTAAAAGTATTGGCGGACTCAATTATAATTATGCGGTAAAAGGAGACGGGCAGCTGGTGGTAGCTCCTGTGGATGTAAAGGATCAGAAAGAAGCACTTACTAGTGTAATTAAGACGCTGGATGCGGCCGTGATCGCTGTTCCCTCAGATAAGCTAAACTTGTTTCCGCCCAGGGCAATAGGCTATACCAGGACCCGTGAATCATTCAACGGAAAAACGGGAGTATCTTTTGATGCCCTCTCGGCACCCGAAACAGCTGCCGACATGTCCCTCGGGTTTCTATTACACCCGGAAAGAGCCTCACGACTTATTCAGCAAAAAAGCCTGGATCCGGATCAATTAGGGTTACTGGAAATATTAAAAGATCTGGAAAAGAGTACTCTTATGAAGACCCATAAGAACCCGTATAGAATGGAGGTGCAGCGTACTATCAACTATCGCGTTCTGTTTCATATTATGAATTTGGCGGCTCATCAGGAGGTACATCCCCAAGTCAATGCAATTGCCAACGACGTACTCAGAGATCTTAAATCGAAATATATGAGTTCTTCGGATGCCGACTTAAAAGAAATTGCAAGAAGGATAGGAATTTTTATGGAAGAACCGGAGGAGTTTAAAGTGATCGCTGCGCCTAAGCTACCGGATGGGTCACCCATAGGCATGGATTGTAACAATTAAGAATACGCTTAGACCATGGAGATCAATCTTATTAGTGATACGGTTACCAAACCATCCCCGGGGATGCTAAAGGCCATTATGAAGGCCGAAGTAGGGGATGATGTGTTTAAAGCAGACCCATCTGTCAATGCCCTGGAAGAAAAAGTGGCTGCTTTTTTTGGTATGGATGCCGCCTTGTTTTTTCCTAGTGGCACCATGACGAATCAAACGGCTATAAAACTACATACGAATCCCGGGGATCAACTCATTTGTGATAAGTATGCTCATGTCTATAACTATGAAGGAGGTGGGG
>JABDQS010000088.1 GCA_013042125.1 Eudoraea sp. | reverse complement strand
TTGTTCACAATAGGCATGATCTGTCAAGATCTCATCGATGTTCATCTCAACGATATTTACCCATCTGGGATCAGTGGGCAGTTTTAGTCCGAGCATATTTTGCGTTTGAAATTATTACAACTGAATCAAATGTACCAAAATTAAGGCGGTTCAAAAGTACAGTAGTCCCGTGTATTTTTCAAAATACTATCTTTACAACAGCGTCCCAAACTATTCTACCGGATCATTTTTATAGCAGATATTTATGAAAGAATTTTTCCGATGGCTGGCTCTTGCTTTTGCCATTTTGTTTGCCCTGGCCTGTTTTGTGCAATTAAATGACCCGGATGCATTTATTTGGATAGTGATCTACGCCATACCTTGCCTGGCTTCTTTATCTTTCTTTCTCAGAAGATTTAATTACACCATTGGATTGCTTTTAGGCATTGGCTATTTTATTGGCGGAATAGTTGTTTGGCCAGAATCGTATGAAGGTATTTTGCTGGATGATGGAAATCTTGAGAATATTGAACGAGGCAGGGAGGCACTGGGATTATTCATCATTGCTTTGATGATGTTCATATTTACATACAGGACAAGAGCAGAAAAAAGATCAAAGATCTAGATCAAAGGTTTTTCGCAAGAGATCAATAGCCGGATTCTTCTCCCGGAGTTTATCGTACTTCTCTTGCGGTGTATACGCGTATTTCTTAATACTCTCTTCATTGACCGAAATAGAAAGACGCAGATGGTGGTTATTTAAGCTTTTTTTTAAGTAGGTCATCAGACCTAGTTGTTCACGTTCCACTTCTTTTTTCATAGTGTCATTGGGTAATTCAATGACGATGGTGGTTCCATCCTTTATTCGGGGCGTGTCAGAACTCAGGTTACTTGCCAGTATTTTCTTACCTTCTTCATCTACCTTATGGACAAAGTCTTGCCAATGTTTTTGCAACGCTGCCGCTGTTACGGGATCATCTGGTAAAGAATCTTCATCATAGGTAACCTCTATCTTATTTAGTTCGTGTTTCTTTTTGGCTTTGATACTAGATATCGAAAGTCCGGATACACGTTTTGGGTGATCCTTTAAATTGATCTTACGCGCTGGTTCTGTGAGCAGGGTTGAGGTTTCTGACATGGCAACTTTTTCCCTGTCCGTACTTAAACCTGTAAGTGTTTCTGCTGTGGTGGCTTCCTTTTTTTGGTCAAAGCTCGCTGCTACTTCTATTTCTGCGGGAGCAGCAAGGGGAGCTTTGATGTCTGGTGATATAATTTTTTTTATGGATTGTGTGCCAGAACGATTAAAAAATGAAGCAGGTATCAATTGTCCTAAGGTGATACGGCTTGCCGAGTTGCGGTCAGGATTTTTTTTTTCACCTTCAAACGAGAGTGAAGCCAGCTTCATAAGTGCCAGTTCTACCAATAAACGGGCATTCTTACTGCTTTTGTACTGCAGGTCTGCCTGATTCGCGATCTCAAGGGCCTTTAAAAGAAATTCCTGTGTGGTCTTTTTAGACTGCTCCAGATATAATTTCTTGGCATTATCACCAACCTCCAGCAAGGAAATGGTGTCCTGGTGCTGACAGACCATCAAATCTCTGAAATGTGAGGCTAGTCCTATTATAAAATGATGACCTTCAAAACCAAGCGCAAGGGTCTTATTGAATAATAAGAGAATGTTTGGAATATCATTCTTTAGAATGAGATCGGTAACTTCAAAATAAGTGTCGTAATCCAACACGTTTAAATTTTCCGTTACCGCTTTTCTTGTCAGTTCTTTACCGGAAAAGCTCACAACCCTGTCAAAAATGGAAAGTGCATCGCGTAGCGCACCATCTGCCTTTTGTGCGATAATGTGCAGCGCATCCTCCTCCGCATTTATTCCTTGTTCCTCTGCGATGTATTTGAGGTAATTTGCCGCATCTGCAACTGTAATCCGTTTAAAATCAAAGATTTGGCATCTCGAAAGTATGGTAGGAATAATTTTGTGTTTTTCGGTGGTGGCCAGGATAAAAATAGCGTGTTTTGGAGGCTCCTCCAGGGTTTTAAGAAAAGCATTAAATGCCGACTGAGAAAGCATATGTACCTCATCAATGATATACACTTTATACTTTCCCACCTGAGGGGGGATACGTACCTGATCAATAAGATTTCGGATATCGTCCACAGAATTGTTAGAAGCGGCATCGAGCTCAAAGATATTGAATGCGAAGTCCTCATCTTCTTTCTCGGTACCATCCCGGTTGATCTGTTTCGCCAGGATCCTTGCACAAGTGGTCTTTCCAACGCCCCTGGGACCACAAAACAATAAAGCCTGCGCCAGGTGATTATTTTCAATGGCGTTGACAAGAGTGTTGGTAATGGCTTCCTGCCCAACCACGTCCTTAAACGTTTGAGGTCTGTACTTTCGGGCTGAGACAATAAAAGGTTCCACAAGTACTTTTTAGGGAATTAAAATTGAACTAATTCGCCATTCTTACAAATATAAAAATAGCGTTTGTTTATGGACTTTCTTTTCGAATCTATTCCATAATTTTTATCAACAATTCCAGTACCTTTGCATTAAGCAGGTCACCTTATCGCTTCCTGTATTTTGCAGGAGGAGGAAAGTCCGGACACCATAGTGCAGCATAGCGGGTAACGCCCGTCACCCGTCCCGGTAATAATCGGGGTGGGGCGGACTAGTGCAACAGAAAGAATGTACAGGTTAAGCTGTAGTGAAATCATGTAAACTCTATGCGGTGAAACGCCATGTATATCAGTGTTCGAGGGCGGCACGTCCAAGCTGAAGGGTAGGCGGATAGAATCTTTGGGTAACTGAAGATCTAGATAAATGATAAGGAACCTTTTTAAGGCTACAGAATCCGGCTTATGATCTGCTTTTTTTATTCCTCACTTTGATAAAAGCTGAACATACTACTTCCGTATTTGCGTA
>JABDQS010000085.1 GCA_013042125.1 Eudoraea sp. | reverse complement strand
ATGTTCCCATTGACTATATCTGAAATGTCCATTATTCGTACTCCTGCAGTATAATTCGCAAGAAAAAGATCGTTTCCTTTTACATAGACATTATGGTCTATCGCCGAAGTGGTCCCCAGATACGTAGCGTGTAAAACAGGATTATCGAGATCCAGCATATCAAAAACCAGTGTCCTGGAATTAAATCCAAAATTGATCTCATCCAATTCATCGCCCAAAATAAAATACCGCTGGTCCTCGGTAAACCATCCCTGGTGGGTATACCCCAAATTTCCATACTGTATCCCGGTAATATTCGCAGGGTTTTGTTTATCGGTAATATCTACAATAGTTACCTGATTCTCATTTGCCCCGATAAAGATCTCAGCCCCTGCATAGTCCGCATCGGGCCCGTTGTATGTTACCACCTGAGCATCATGGGTATAACCAGAGGCCCCGTACCCACCGGCTGCCTGAGGATTTAACGGATCCTGAAGGTCCATAAAATGAGCGCCACCACTATACATGTCATTCCTTGCTGTACCCACAGCATATGCAAAGCCTGTTGTTTCGTTGATGACAATGTTATGTGAGTTACCAAATCCCGTATACCGGTTGTCTGCCGAAAATGTTGCCGGAGCGTTAGTGACATTGAGCAACTTCTTTAGATCAAAGACCTGCATCCCATGGTTATCGGCTTCAGAACCTATATAGGCGTAGTCTTGATAGACCTTGATATCCCTCCATGAACTAGACGTGGTAGCTGTAGGGAGTTTCCCCAAAAATTTCAGATCTTCTGAATCCGTGATCTCTACAAAAGCAGTTCCGTTGTTCAACCCTATCAATGCAAACTCACGGTTAGATGCCATATCTGTCCATCCCCAAATATCATTGGCCGAGGTGGCATTGAGAATATTGAGTGAGATTCTGCCCAATTGGTCATACCCATCACAGGGATAGACCCCAGCAAATCCATTTTCACATGGCACAAAATTGTTTTCAGATCCGCCCGAATTATCTGTTGGCGGAACTTCGATCGGGTTTAACCCTCCAAAATCAATATTACCATCATCATTTTTGGAGCAGGCGAAAAGCAACGCGAGCAAGAAGAGAAAATATAGGGACTTTTTCATAGCAGCAAAGGTTTGGGACCTTATAGTTTTTCAAAGTAAAGATACGATTAATTCAATATCCTCCGTATTTTTGCGGGATGTTCGAAGAGAAAGATCCCAATAAAACAGGCCTGGAAAAGCTGGGTGAATTTGGTCTGATTGACCATTTAACCAGAAAATTTAAGTGTACACGACCCTCTACCATCAAAGGTATTGGCGATGACGCTGCCGTACTGCAATTCAAGAAAAAAAAGGTCTTGATCTCAACGGATCAGCTTATAGAGGGCATACATTTTGACCTTAGTTATATGCCCCTGAAACACCTTGGATACAAAGCTGTAGTGGTGAACCTAAGCGATATTTATGCCATGAACGGATCTGCAACACAAGTACTTGTATCTATTGCTGTATCTAACCGTTTCCCCTTGGAGGCCATGGAAGAATTATACGCCGGAATACAATTGGCATGTGACCTGTATAAGGTAGACCTTGTTGGAGGTGATACTACCTCCTCTGACAAAGGATTGTATTTGTCCATTACATCAGTTGGGGAAGTTGATGAAGGTAAAGAAGTATACAGAAGTGGTGGGAAGCCCAATGACCTGTTGGTAGTAACCGGTGATCTGGGCGGAGCTTATATGGGTTTACAGGTCCTACAGCGGGAGAAAGAGGTCTTTAAGGTAAATCCTAACAACCAACCCGATCTGGCCCCTTATAGTTATATCGTGGAGCGGCAACTAAAGCCCGAGGCGAGAAAAGATATCATTACGCTGCTGAAAGAATTGGAGGTAAGCCCCACTTCCATGATAGACATCAGCGACGGACTATCATCTGAGATCTTGCATCTATGTTCTAAAAGCAATGTTGGCTGTATGTTGTATGAGGAAAAGATCCCGTTAGATCCTACGGTTATTTCGGCCTGTGAAGAATTTAACCTGGACAGCACCACGGTAGCGCTGAGTGGTGGGGAAGATTATGAATTACTGTTCACCATAGATCAAAAAGAATTCCCAAAAATAAAGGGCAACCCCAATCTTACTGTCGTGGGGCATTTGACAGAAGCAGATCAGGGTGCACACTTAATTTCCAGGAATAATACCAGTATACCACTAACAGCCCAGGGATGGAATTCCTTCGGCTAGGTATACTTATGCTACTTGCTGTTCTCCAGCATGTCTTTTTTGGTAAATGATCTCCAGGGTATGATTAATATCTTGTAACTCAGGCGTCAATGCAGATAAATTACCGCTGACATCAGTGGTAACTTCTTTTCCACAGTGAACGCATTTATATTCTTTAATGTGCTGGGTTACTTTTTTTGACACGGAATAGTGGTGGCCAAAAATATTGCAAAATAGCTTTTTCATGTAAGTAGGTCATTAGGGCTGCAAAATTAGATAGGGGAATCTCAGTTTTGCAATGGTTATTATTAATGTTGAGTAATACTGAAAAAGGTTCAAGGAACACTTTAGAAATGAACGTACACTTATGAGCTTTTATTGAGTTGCACCGGTAATTTTTATCATTTTTTCGATGAACGTCTCCTTTTCACCAAAAAACAGCTCTTAATTTCAATTTACCTGCTGCCCCATTTTCTTCTAATTCATCTATCTTTCGTCACTTAATTAGCAGGATGTACAAAACCAAAGAACTTTGGGTCACTTCTTTTGCCTTGTTCTCCCTTTTTTTTGGAGCCGGGAACCTCATCTTACCACCACAATTGGGTTTTAGAGCAGGTCCGGAC
>JABDQS010000081.1 GCA_013042125.1 Eudoraea sp. | reverse complement strand
AGGTAAAAGCTTCCACCGCTATTGCTTTGTAAACTCATACCTAAACTCTTGTTAATAAGAACTTTTGGTGTTACTATTTCAGTACCTTACTTGGTACAAAATCACATTCCATGAAACGCACCACTTTTATAAGATCAGTAGGGGGCTTTGGGCTCCTTGCATCAGCAGCCTCTTTATCATCGTTTAAGATTCAGGACGAACCGCAATTAGACAAGAAGATAGTTCAGGAGTTTGTTGGTGCATCTCACCGGGATATGGATAGGGTAACCGAATTACTCGAAGAATATCCAACTCTTCTCAATGCTGCACACGATTGGAAACATGGTGATTTTGAAACCGGACTTGGTGCAGCAAGCCATGTTGGCTATAAAGAACTCGCGCAATATTTTCTGGATAAAGGTGCTCAGGCCAATATCTTTACGGCCTGCCTTTTTGGTAAAATGGAGATCGTTAAGCCAATGCTTACAGCATTTCCAAATACACTCCATGCAAAAGGGCCGCATGGCTTTACCTTACTTCATCACGCGGAAAAGGGTGGGGAAGAGGCTCTTGAGGTCAAGGATTATTTGATCTCCCTGGGTGCTGAAGACAAAAAAATAGCGCTCTACTAAGCTTCATTTAATTTTAGAGCCTTTCTCTTCATTAGCTGTAGGGCTGAAATTAAAAACATTCGTACTTTTGCTGCGTTGGAAATGAATTTCCTTACAAGCTTTACTGCGTTTAAAACCGATTTATATGACTCAATTTGATGTGGCCATTATTGGCTCAGGACCGGGCGGATATGTTGCCGCTATCCGTTGTGCCCAACTGGGAATGAAAACAGCGATCATTGAAAAATACGCTACCCTGGGAGGCACATGCCTCAATGTAGGATGTATTCCTTCTAAAGCGCTTTTGGATTCAAGTCATCATTACGAAGATGCTATCAAACATTTTGAAGAACACGGCATTGAAATTCCGGGGGAGGTAAAAGTGAATCTGGCAAAAATGATCGGTCGGAAACAGGCTGTAGTAGATCAGACCACCAAAGGGATCCAATTCCTGATGGATAAGAATAAGATAGAGGTGTTCCAGGGAACAGGAAGTTTTAAAGATGCTACCCATATTGAGATCAAACCGGCCAAGGGAAAATCGACCACCATTGAGGCAAAGAATAGCATTATTGCAACCGGTTCTAAGCCTGCCAGCTTACCTTTTATCACTCTTGATAAAGAGCGAATCATTACCTCTACAGAGGCACTTGAGTTAAAGGAGATCCCAAAGCACATGATCATTATTGGCGGAGGAGTTATTGGTTTAGAATTAGGGCAGGTATACAAGAGATTAGGCGCTGAGGTTACGGTAGTTGAATTTATGGACAGGATCATTCCCGGGATGGATGGTGGGCTTTCTAAAGAACTTATGCGTGTCCTCAAAAAACAAAAAGTGAAATTTCACCTTTCTCATAAGGTAAAATCAGTTAGCCGGAAAGGAAAAGAGATCACAGTGATAGCAGATGACCCCAAAGGAGGAGAGCTAACGCTGAAGGGCGATTATTGTCTGGTCTCTGTGGGGCGTAGTCCCTATACCGACGGATTGAATGCCGAAGCAGCCGGTGTCGCTTTGGATGATAAAGGCAGAGTTATGGTCAACGACCATTTACAGACCAATATAGCCAACATTTATGCTGTTGGTGATGTGGTTCGCGGGGCGATGTTGGCCCATAAAGCAGAAGAGGAGGGTACCATGGTGGCAGAGATCCTCGCGGGACAAAAACCGCATATCGATTATAACCTTATTCCAAATGTGGTCTATACATGGCCTGAGGTAGCCTCAGTTGGTAAGACAGAAGAACAGCTTAAAGAAAGTGGTGTAGAATACAAGGTTGGACAGTTCCCTATGCGGGCACTTGGCAGAGCAAGAGCCAGTATGGACATTGATGGGTTTGTAAAGATCCTGGCCGATAAGAAAACCGATGAGGTCCTGGGGGTTCATATGATTGGTGCTCGATGCGCCGATCTTATCACAGAGGCTGTGACCTCTATGGAATTCAGGGCTTCTGCCGAAGATATTTCCCGGATGAGCCATGCGCATCCCACCTATGCAGAAGCTGTAAAAGAAGCGGCCCTGGCTGCTACTGAAGACCGGGCACTACACATTTAATTCGTAAAAATATATCTTATCCTTTACTTGTGTTAAAGGCGCGTAATAACTTGTCTTGCAAGACAATAAGTAATTTTGAAAATTCAAAATATAACCTGGATAATCCTATCTTTCCCTTTTGCAGTATTTGGGCAATAGTACTTTTGATCAAGGTTTCATGGGTGTCATAATACAAAGCTGCATAGGAGCAGACTATCATAAATAAAATGGCTCCTGTAATCGCCACGGAAGGAGTAAGCGAGTGATCAAAAAACCGATAAAGTCCAAGTCCTGTAAAACTTCCATAAAGTATCACAAAATGGATCACATAGATCGATAGCGTGTTCGACCCAATGCGCAAGAGCGATGGTTGTGTCAGATAATGTCTGAATACCATAAAGAGAGCAAAAACTATCAGGACATCACCTAGTCTGATAAACAAATAATTATTTGAAGCAATGTCACTGAAAAGGGTGATTCCACTTACTTCAGCTATGGTTGAGAATAATGGCGAGGACAGGTACAAAAGGCTTATTCCTACTATGGCGGATAGTCCTATCGCAGAAGGATATAAGTTACTTTTTGCTGCATGTTTTTTAAATAGAACCGACAAAAAGGCACCAAAAGCGGTATAGCCTACCCAGGGAATTATGGTAAATACAGAACCATTAGCTCTGGTAAAATAGTTGGCGAATGCTTCAGGCAACCAGGTATAAGCCCATTCAGAATATATAGGCTCAAATAAGAACAAGGTTAAGGTTATGCCCAAGAGTGTAGCCGGCATCACCCAGGGTTTTTGACGAGATGTAAGAAGGAAAACCGCGATGATAACCATGATAGATATTCCTATACAATGCAGTACGTCTACCAGAAAGAATGCATCGTAGAGCTTACCTTGCAACAATCCAAATAGATTTAAACGCAGCAGATATCCTATTATCAATAATTCTATTCCCCTTTTAATTCCCTTTCGGATCCGGGGATTATCAAAACCCAGTTGTGGAACACGAATTAACAAATAGGTAAAGATAAAACCGGATACAGTAAAAAAGACCGGAGCTGTAATGCCTCTGAAATAGAGCCATAGGTTATAAACACTGTTGCCGGAATCCCTGAAAATAGGGTCGAGGAGACCATCAACAAAATGTCCCTGAAGCATCATAAGGATAGCCCAGGCACGCATTGCGTCAATAAAATGAAGTCTTTTGGTTTTTACTTCCATACCATTGTCTTACCTATATACTTAATTGACAGGCCGTTTGGATGTTTTCGGGGGCAAAATTAGCTAAAATGTTCTCATTTGATTCTAATTTGAGGTATTTTTGGTTTTTCTAATAAAAAAAGTAGTTAATGAGCAGCATCATAGCCTTTGCAGGCAGTAATTCTTCAACCTCAGTAAATTTTGCATTGGTCAAATACACCGTATCCCTTCTTCAGGATAAAAAGGTACAAGTCATGAACATGGCGCTCTTTGATCTTCATATGTTTAGCGTGGATTATGAGAAGAAGCACGGCTATACCAATTCTCTTGTAGAATTACGGGATGCTCTGCATAAAGCGGAGGGCCTTATCTTGTCCGTTAATGAGCACAATAGTAACCCTTCGGCCTATTTCAAGAATCTGATTGATTGGTTGTCTCGTCTGGAGCGGAAATTCCTGGAAAATACCAAAATATTGCTGATGAGTGCTTCAACAGGGAAACGAGGAGGTGTAAGTTCATTGGCGAAAGTTGAAGATATCCTTCCCCGTTTTGGAGGTGAAGTCGTGGCTACTTTTTCCCTGCCTTCATTCAATGAAAACTTCGATCCAGAGAAAGGTATTGTGGATCCGGATCTATCTGAGGCCCATAAGAAGGCCTTTGAAAAGTGGCTGCATAGTCTTTCTGCCTAGAAGGAAGTTGACTGCTCTGGACCGCAAAGACCTGCACGGTTAACTGTCCTTATCAGACAAACGTCTTTCTTTCTTACCTTTGCGGAGTGTTTACTGCCTTCAGGGACCATATTGAAAAGAACTTTCCTCAACTCCTGAGTAAACCCGGTATAGTGGCTTGCAGCGGGGGTGTTGACAGTGTTGTGTTGGCGCATTTATGCACGCAGACAGGAATGCAAATATCACTGGCGCATTGCAATTTTAGGCTCCGGGGCAGTGACAGTGAGGAGGACGAACTTTTTGTAAAGAAATTAGCAGAACAATTAGATATCCCTCAGTTTATTACTCACTTTGACACAAATGAATACGCTGCTGCTCATAAGCTTTCTATTCAAATGGCTGCCAGGGAATTGCGCTATCAATGGTTTGCAGAACTAATGGACAAGGAAGAACTTTCGTGGGTATTGACGGCTCATCATTTAGACGATTCACTGGAGACCTTTTTAATTAATCTTTCCCGGGGCACCGGTATTGAAGGGCTTAGTGGAATTCCACCAGATTCAAATGGTATTATCAGACCTCTCTTAGCTTTTAGCCGGGCAGAGATCCTGCAGTATGCCCGGGAGCAAGGCATCAAGTGGCGGGAAGACAGCTCTAACGAAGAGACCAAGTATTTGCGGAACAAGATCAGGCATGAACTGGTCCCCGTACTCAAGGAACTTCATCCTACCTTTCTGGAAAATTTCAGGAAAACCCAGGTTTTTCTCTCAGAATCGGCTCAAATCCTATCGGACTATACCGCACAACTAAAAGAAAATCTCTTTGTTCCCTATCATCAGGGGTATAAGATCTCAATAAGCTCACTTCAGGAACTAGATCCACTTAGGGGATATCTTTATGAGCTATTTAAGGAATATGGTTTTCATTCCTGGAATGTTATGGAAGCCTTGCTTACAGCTATGAGTGGCAAGGAGATCCATTCTAAAACACATCGACTTATAAA
>JABDQS010000078.1 GCA_013042125.1 Eudoraea sp. | reverse complement strand
TTCCCCACCATATGATCTATGTATTTCAGACCAACATCGGAAGGTTTATAATGAGGATTCCAAGCTTTATAACCCGGCATAAATACACCCTTATAATTGCTTCTTTCTACAAATACATGTACTGTTTCTCCATATGTATGGATCCCGGATAAAACCACTTCTCCTTTATCGTCTTCCAGTGATTTAGGTTCAAAATAGGATTCGGCACCCCGTTTAACTGTTTCCTTATAGCTTTTACGGGCATCGTCTACCCAAAGAGCTATGCTCTTTACGCCATCACCATGCTTGTCTATATGTCTGTTGATATCACCTCCGGATTTTAAAGGGGAGGTAAGCACTAATCGGATCTTGTCTTGCTGAACAACATAGGAGACCCTGTCCTTTAAGCCTGTTTCCAGGCCGGCATACGCCAGTGGCTGAAAGCCCCAGGCGGCCATATAATAGTAGGCTGCCTGCTTGGCATTTCCTACGTAAAGTTCAACATGATCTGTACCTAATAAAGGCAAAAAATCTTCCGCAGCCGGATTTTCTTTTGGTAAGTGTAATGAAGTGTTATCTAATGTAGCCATGGTATATTTTTGAATTGATTCTACGTAAATGTGTAATAGTCCTTTCTATAAAAGTTCAGCAAGGCTACCACATGGCCCTTAGGTGAGGGGTAATATCTATTCTTTTGAGAAACATAAAACGTTCTTCTACCCTGCAAATATCGTAAAAAAGGAGCAAAGGAGTATGCCAATTTTAGTGTAAGGAGAGATGAAGGTCCTATAACCCAACCTAGAACCAATATCCTATGCTAAAGAACAGATTTCCATCATCGTTCTGAGGAGACCAGGAGTAAATGATCTCCACCGGACCAAAAAAAGACTCCCAGCCATAGCCTACCCCAAATCCTGAATAATCGGGTGCTGTGAACCATTCTCCGGTTCGGAAAATATCATCATCAACGTTAGAGATGTTGGAGGCAAAGAGCAGGTGATTATTAGGGCTAAATTCGTAGTCTAATCTGGCATATGCCTTCACATAGCTATTACCGGGCAAGCTTATGAAATCGTACCCAAGAAAAGGTTCAAAATTATTTAAAGGATAGTTTCCATATCCGCCCAACACAAAATCAAAGCTCGTTACCCTGGAAGTTCCCAACTTAAACCCTCCCGAGGTCTCAATATTTAGCGACAACTTTGGAAATAGGGAGAATGCTCCACCCATAGTTGCCTTTGCGATGGAGAATTCCTTAAAATTGTTATTAAAGTCTGATGACCATATATACAAATGGAAGTCTCCATTAAAATATAGCCCTTTGGAAGGGAAATACTTATCGTCATAGGTGTCCAGAATAAGTTTGCCATAGGCCGATACATAATTACTTTTCTCGAAAAAAGTAGCAGCATTTGAATTAGGGGCCGGTGGTGTAGAATCATTTGCGATCTCATTAAGCGTGGTTGTGCTAAACTTCAACAATTTATGCTCTGCTCCAACTAGGAAGGCAAATTCTTCATTGATCACCGTTTGGAGATAAACCTGATTGGTAAAGTCGGATACATCTAAATTTATATTATTCACATTGGTACTCACGGGTATTTCAAAATTAGATGCCAAAACCAGCCCATAGTCTATCTCCTTATTAAACTCATAAAACCTGGAATTAATTCCAAAGCTCCAGTAAAAGCCCCTGTCCACATAGTATTCAAAATTATAGCGGAGATTATCACCAAGGATGAGATCCAGAGAGGCAACATCATCATTCATCAATACATTTTTTTTGGTGAGATTTATTAATGCGGCACTCTTGTATAAATTGTCATAATGGGCCGCGATCCTTAGAAAGGACTTGTCCATATTCTCAGCAAGATCCATTGTCAAATCCTGACCCAGGCCGTTATTGGTTAATTCATAGCGAATAGTATTAAAGTTCCCCGTGGCCACCAAGTTATTGATCCCCTGTTGCAATTTGGTAAAACTCATCTTCTCATTAAGGTTAATACGCAGTTTTCCCTTTATATACCCTCTGATCATATCACTTCTTCTTCGTTTTCTCCTTTATTTGCCAATATTCCGAATCAAAATAGGGCTAAAATATTGGTCAATACAATGATGGAAAAATTTGGAGGAGATGACAAGTATCTTTGTGCCTCTTTCGACCCTTCAGACGATCGTTTTAACCCCAAAAAGTACTGGAGGGGTCCTGTATGGATCAATATGAATTGGTTGCTCTACAACGGGCTTAAAAATTATGGTTTTCTGGATGTGGCAGAAAGGATCAAGAAAGATACAGTAGAACTAATTTCTCGTGATGGGTTTTTTGAGTATTTCGATTGTCGTAAAGATAATGGAGAACCTGCAAGGACGGGTTATGGAGGTAATAATTTTTCTTGGAGTGCCGCTTTGTTGATCGATCTTTTAAATACCGATTAGCAAGGATCTGGCAGCGATTAGAAAATTGTATAAAAATTGATTTAGAAAGAAGCTTATGAACTATATAGACTATATAATAATCGTTGTTTATTTAGGCGGATTTTTGGGAATAGGATTCTTCTTTAAGGAGAATAAAAATTCCCAAGATTATTTTTTAGGGGGTAGAAGTATGTCCTGGTTACCATTAAGCCTTTCTACCATGGCTACTCAGTTATCAGCCATAAGTTTTATATCAGCACCTGCCTTTGTTGGACTGAAAGACGGGGGAGGGATGCAATGGTTAACCTATGAATTTGGGGTGCCACTTGCCATGGCATTTTTACTAATTGCGATTATCCCAACGTTGTACAAGTCCGGAATAGTTAGTGTATACGAATATTTAGAAAAACGTTTCGACGCGTCTTCAAGATTGCTTATCAGTCTGGTTTTTCAAATAAGCAGAGCCGTAGCAACGGGAGTTATGGTCTATACAATGGCGTTGATCTTACAGGCAACCATAGGGGTTGACTTTTGGATATCTGTTTTGATCATTGGGGTTATCACTCTTATATATTCCTTCCAGGGAGGAATGAAAGCAGTAATATGGGGAGACGTAATACAAATGATCATATTGTTTTTGGGAATTATAATTTGTTTAGCGTACGGTATTAGTGAATTGGGAGGCTTCGAAAATTTCCTCACAAATGTGGATCAGGATAGACTTACGGCAGTAGATTTTAGTAAATGGGGCTTTAGCAATGGGGATAAAAATGATGAGTTCGGCTTCTGGCCAATGGTAATAGGAGGTTTTTTCTTATATGCATCGTACTATGGTACGGATCAGACGCAATCTCAACGGTTGCTATCCGCAAAGGGAATGCCTACCATAAAAAAGTTGCTACTGGCTAACGGACTAATACGGTTTCCCCTTACTTTAACATATTGTCTTATGGGGCTGGTATTAGGGACATTGTTAATGCAGGATGCAAATTTTCAAGAGCTTATTGACAGCGTCTATCAGACGAATATTAGTTCCTTAGAGGGAAAAAAGGCTGATTTAATGGTTCCGGTATTTATTATTAAATATTTGCCGAATGGAATTATCGGTATCCTTATAGTGGCTATTATGTCTGCCGCTATGTCTTCATTGAGCTCTACTGTAAATTCACTTTCGGCAGTAACTATGGAGGATTTTGTAAAGCGTTTTAAACCAAATATGCAAAATAAGCAATATGTTAGATCTTCACGTTTATTGTCTATCTTTTGGGGGCTGGTTTGTCTGTTTTTTGCTTTTTTCGCAGGTAGTATTGAAGGAACAGTAATAGAAGTTATAAATAAAATTAGCTCCGTTTTTTATGGTCCCATCCTGGCAGCCTTTATTTTGGCTATACTTACAAAAAGAACACATGCTCTTGGGGCCAATATCGGCATTATTGCCGGAGTTCTTTTCAATATGTATCTGTGGTTGTACGTACCGGAAATATTCTGGTTTTGGTGGAATGCCCTTGGGTGTTTAATGACCATCGTTATTGCACTTGGAACAAGTATTTTAATTAAGAGACAGGTCAATGAAGGATTGGAAGTAGTTTATTATTCCGGCAAAAAAGAGGTCGCCATCCTGGTAGGATACTTCGCTGCTATTGTTATTTTTAGCATGGCATTGCCGAGTTTATTAAGTTGATATCTTAAGAATGAAATTTGTAATTGCTCCTGATAAATTCAAAGGTTCCCTGACGGGTATTGAATTTTGTGATGCCGTTGAAAAAGGACTGCGACAGGTTTTTAAGGAAGCGAACATAGTAAAACTGCCCCTGGCTGACGGAGGTGACGGCACCATTGAGGTAGTTCGCCATTATTTAGGAGCAGAAACCATAGAATTAACTGTGAACGATCCCTTGTTCAGGCCAATAAAAGCCTCCTATCTCTTTTCTCCAGATACAGCAACTGCCTATATAGAAATGGCCGAAGCATCCGGGCTTAAACTGTTAACGAATCAGGAAAATAACTGCATGCTAACCACTACCCTGGGT
>JABDQS010000103.1 GCA_013042125.1 Eudoraea sp. | reverse complement strand
TGTAAGCCCTGTGCATAGGTTATGATAAAGGAAAAATAAAGCGCCTCTTCTGCCATTTTCACCAGCTTATCCTTGTTCATCGCAGCAGGCTGGGACTTTCCATATAATTTTTCACCTTTAAGCCTGTCTGCTTTGAGGGCAGACAATTCTCTCATGCTCACAGCAATATCAATGCTTGGAATAGGAATTCCGAGGTCCATGGCATTTTGGGAGGTCCATTTCCCCGTCCCTTTTTGTTTTGCCTTGTCCAGGATCTTATCAACTAATTGCCCGGATCCCTGATCATCGTCCTTCGATAAAATTTCTGAGGTGATCTCTACCAAAAAGGATTGTAACCTTCCATCATTCCAGCTGCTAAACGCCTCGTGTAGCTCCTCATTGCTCAAATTCCCGGCTTTTTTCAACAGATCATATATTTCAGAAGTTAACTGCATGAGCCCGTATTCAATTCCGTTATGGATCATTTTTACATAATTGCCGGCCGATTTAGGACCCAGATAGGCAACGCATGGCTCTCCTTTGTATTTAGCGGATACAGCTTCAAAAATTGGCTTAACTTCCTTATAGGCTTCTCGAGATCCGCCCGGCATAATGCTGGGTCCTTTCCTGGCACCTTTGGCACCACCGGAGACCCCTGCGCCAAAGAAATGGATCCCTTTAGTTTTTAAATAGGACTCTCGTCTGTCTGTATCCGTAAATAATGAATTTCCGCCATCTATAATGAGATCGTCCTTGGTTAACAAAGGCAAAAGATTTTCAATTACACTGTCAACAATTTTTCCTGCAGGGACCAATAGCATGATCTTTCTAGGTAGTTGAAGAGAATTAATGAAGGTTTCCAGATCATTGGTAGCATTCACTTTGTCCAGATCTCCGCCTTCTTTTTGCAAGGCAGCAACCTTTTCCTGATCCAGATCATAACCGTAGGCTTTAAAGCCATTATCTGCAACATTCAGAATAAAATTTCTACCCATTACCCCAAGGCCAACCAATCCAAAATCATACTTGTTCTCTGGCATCACTCTAAATTTTGTTAGTTATTTTTAATTATTTTAATGGCCCGTACAATAAATGTGGTGGAGCTTCAATAAGAACCGAAAAGCCCGTCGTTTCTCTCAAAAGTAATTGAAAATATTCACTTTTTAGTACGTACTTTGGGCAATTGTAGCAGATGTGCGCATTCCACAATAATCAAAATAAAAAAGATGGATAAGACAGAAAGTCAAATGCTGATCATTTTCGGAGCCTCTGGCGATCTCACAGCTCGCAAATTGATACCTGCATTATTTAATTTGTACCAGGGCAAATTCTTACCAAAGAACTTTTTGGTTCTTGGGGTGAGCAGGTCACCACTGTCAGATTCGGATTTCAGGGAAAAGGTGGTAAAACAAAGCAGTTATCTTAAAACGGATCTTGATGGGAAGAGGGCCGACTTTATTAATCAGTTCTCTGATAAATTATTCTATCATGATATAGGTTCTTCGTATGAAGAGCCCTATAACTCCCTGGCGGAAAGAATTAATGGGTTAGATTCAGAATATCACACTGAAAAAAACTTTATTTTTTATCTCTCTACACCTCCTAATATTTACGAAATCATATCAAAGAATCTTTCTGAACAAGGACTAACTATACAGGATAAAGGCTGGAAGAGACTAGTAGTAGAAAAACCATTTGGTTATGACCTGGAATCTGCTAAGAATCTTAACCATAATCTTCATAAATATTTCAAGGAAAAACAAATTTTCAGAATAGATCATTATTTGGGCAAGGAGACCGTTCAAAACTTACTTGTAACACGTTTCGGCAACAGCATCTTTGAACCTTTGTGGAACAGGAATTACATTCAACATGTGGAAATAACAAATGCCGAAAGCGTTGGTGTGGAGAAGCGGGGTGGATATTACGATAGTTCGGGAGCCCTTCGCGACATGTTTCAAAATCATTTACTGCAAATAGTTTCTTTGGTAGCAATGGAACCGCCTATTGGGTCAGCTGCAGAGGAGATCAGGAATGAGAAGGTGAAAGCGCTCAAATCCCTGAGGATCGTAAAAGACCATAAAATACTCAGTGAAAATACTATTCGGGGGCAGTACTTGGGAGTTACGATCAATGGCGAAGAAATAAAAGGATACCGGGAAGAGGATGGGGTGGACCCGAATTCTACTACCGAAACTTATGTAGCGCTGAAGTTTTTTATTGATAATTGGCGATGGAAAGATGTCCCATTTTACGTTAGGACCGCTAAACGAATGCCGACCAAAGTGACCGAGATCGTCATTCATTTTAAACCACCTCACCACCATATTTTTGTAGATTCGGGTTTAAACAAAAAGGATAATAAACTGATAATTCGAATTCAACCAGACGAAGGAGTTCTCATTAAATTTGGTGTTAAGGTGCCCGGACAAGGGTTCAAAGTAGAGCGTGCCAATTTGGAATTCTATTATTCCAGTCTGGAAGGAACAAATCTAATGTCTGCTTACGAAAGGCTGTTATTAGATGCCATGCAGGGAGATGCGACTTTATACGCGAGAGCAGATGAGGTTGAGGCAGCCTGGGAATTTGTGGATCCTATTCTGGAGTATTGGAAAACTGACAAAGATGCAATGATATACGGGTATTCTGCAGGAGTTTGGGGACCTCAGAATGCCGATGATCTGATTGAAGGTGAGCCCGCCTGGCGCAATCCCGGTGCTAACCTAGCTGATGACCCAGGATTCTGTGTAATTAATTAGAAACAATGGACCTGCAAATTTACAATACCAAAGAAGAAGTTGCTCGCAACTTTGCGGAGTATCTGGAGAATTGGATCAAGGAAAATGATGAGGTGCATATAGCGCTCTCTGGTGGGAGTACCCCTAAGATCGTTTTTGATGAGTTATCCAACACTGAGAAATATAACATAGATTGGTCCGAAGTTCATTTATACTGGGGTGATGAGCGCTGTGTTCCGCCAACAGATGAACAGAGTAATTATAAAATGACACAAGATCATTTATTGGAACACATAGACATTCCTTCAAAGAATATTCATCGCATTTTTGGGGAAAATGATCCCAAAAAAGAAGCCCTGCGCTATGGCGATGTATTGTCTGAAAATATGCCCCCGGATAATGAGGCACCTGTTTTTGATATGGTCATTTTGGGAATGGGAGAAGATGGGCATACCGCTTCCATTTTCCCACATGAAATTGGGTTATGGAATTCAAAAAGTATCTGTGAAGTGGCCATTCACCCGGATTCCGGACAAAAAAGGATCTCCATTACCGGGAAAGTGATCAACCATAGCAAGACCGTAGTTTTTTTAGTGACAGGCTTTGGTAAGAAAGAAAAGGTAGCCGAGATCATTCACAAAACAGGCGATTATACAAAGTATCCTGCCTCTCTCGTGGCTCCTCACAGTGGAAATCTTACTTGGTTCCTTGATGCAGACGCAGCCTCCTTGTTGTAGCGTCTAATCAAAGTTCCAAGGTAGAGGGTTCTTCATCATAATCGTCTTCCTTCGCTCTTTTTAATACAGAATCGGGGATGGATTTTTTTGCCTTGGCCCCCATTTTCTTTAATTTCTCAATGCTGATAATAATATTGCCTCTGCCTTCCACAAGTTTATTCATAGCTCCGCGATACTCTGTTTTGGCCTCATCCATCTTTTTCCCAACTTTGGTGAGATCTGAGACAAACCCTTCAAATTTATCGTAGAGAGCTCCTGCTTGTCTTGCAATTTCAATAGCATTTCGCTGTTGCTTCTCATTATTCCACATAGAATCTATGGTTCTCAATGTAGCTAACAGGGTAGAAGGGGTAACTATCACAATGTTCTTTTCAAAAGCATTGTTATATAAACTTGTATCCTTGTTGATAGCTGCAGAAAAAGCAGTTTCTATGGGGACGAACATCAACACAAAGTCCGGACTCTCCATATCATACAGGTCCTCGTATTTTTTTGCTGAAAGTTGATCCACATGCTTCTTTAAAGAGTTGATATGATCTTTGAGATACTTTTCCTGAAGGTCTTCATCAGCATTCACGAATCGTTCATAATCGGTTAGAGATACCTTGGAATCTATGATCATTTTCTTTCCATCCGGTAAATTGATCACCACATCAGGTAATACCCTGTTGCCATCTTCCTTTTTAAAACTTTGCTGAACGTTGTATTCCCTGTCTTTTTCAAGACCAGATTTCTCAAGAACCCTCTCTAAAACCAGTTCCCCCCAGTTCCCTTGCATCTTGCTGTCACCTTTCAGGGCCTTGGTAAGATTCTCTGCCTCTTTACTGATCTTGATGTTTTGATTCTGAAGGTTCAGAAGTTGTTCGCGCAAGGCAGAATTTATACTGATATTTTCTTTCTGACTATCCTCCACTTTTTTCTCGAAGAGTTGTATTTTCTCTTGCAGGGGACTTAAAATATTCTTGATGTTCTTTTGATTCTGTTCAGTAAACTTGAGGCTCTTCTCATCCAGGATCTTGTTGGCCAGATTTTCAAATTCCTTTGTGAATTTTTCCTGCAACTTGGTAACTTCTTCCTTTTGCTCAACGTTTTTTAACTGAAGATTTTCCATATCGGCCTGGAAACGAGTGATCTGCTGTGCAAATGTTGAATTTTCTTCACGTAACTGACGCGTAGATTCCATTTCGGTTTGCAGACGTTCATCCAGGCCCTCCAAATTTAAGCGTAGTTGTTTCTCCCGTTCCTCAAGGGTACTTTGACTGGATCTTCTTTTTAAACGCTCGATGTAATTTCCAAGAAAAAATCCAACAAGTGCAGTAGCAATAGCAATAAGTGCCGTCATGACAGCCGTATTCATCTTTTTATTTTGTTTGTAGTAAAGATAGGAGTTTAGGGTTAAATAGAAGGGTAATCCCTGTTCAGTTTTTGATCTTGAACGAACCGGTTTTTGCATCAAAGCCGATGAGATCTGATGGAAATAAACCTTGAAAACTTTGGTTTTCAATTAGTTCAGAAGGGGTGCCAAAGTGACTCACCGGATGGTCTAGTATGAGTATCTTATCGCACAACTGAATGGCCAGGTCAATTTCGTGAGTTGTATAGACCACTGTCTTTTGTAATTCATGAGCGATCTGCTTCATGGTCTTTAAGACCTGTACCTTGTGATATAGATCCAGATGGGTAGTGGGCTCATCCAGCAAAATAATTGGGGTATCTTGTGCCAGAGCCCTTGCAATAAGTACTTTTTGAAGCTGTCCATCACTAAGTTCAAAACACTTTCTGTCCTGAAAGGATCCCAGACCAATTTTTCGTATGGAGTTCTCTATGACAAGCGTATCTTCTTCCTTTAGTATTCCAAGCCAATTGGTATACGGTTGTCTTCCCAAACTAATAAGCTCCTTTACTGTGAGATTCTTGCTGGCCAAAGGATCGGTAAGCACTATACTCATTTCGGTGGCCAGGGTTTGTCCTGATA
>JABDQS010000077.1 GCA_013042125.1 Eudoraea sp. | reverse complement strand
ATGTTGAGTGCATTAAGAGCAATTTTAAAGCCATTTCCCCTTTCCGACAACATGTTTTCAACGGGCACTCTGGTCTCGCTAAAAAATACCTGTCGGGTGGAGGAGGAGTGGATTCCAAGCTTTTTTTCTTCATCACCAAGGGAGATACCATTTTCCGGATCATTCTCTACGATAAATCCGGTGATATTCTTGTCATCTCCGATACGTGCAAAGACTATAAACAGGCTACAAAATCCGGCATTGGAGATCCACATTTTTTGACCGGTGATACTGTAATGTTTTCCATCCTTTGAGAGAACAGCCTTGGTTTTACCAGAGTTGGCATCAGAGCCTGCCCCCGGTTCTGTTAAACAATAGGCACCAAACCATTCACCCGTAGCAAGTTTAGGCACATATTTTTTCTTCTGTTTCTCAGTACCATAGAGGGTAATAGGGAGTGTTCCTATTCCCGTATGGGCACCAAATGCGGTACTAAAAGATCCGGTAGCACCGGAAATATAATCACATACCAGCATTGTTGAGACAAATCCCATTCCCATACCTCCGTACTCAGCCGGAACTGCAATACTTAAAAAGCCTAGCTCCCCGGCTTTTTGCATACACTCTTTGGTAAAGGCGTAGTCTTTATTTTCAAAACGCTCCCAATTGCCCCAAAGTTCACTGTCAACAAATTCTTTGGTGCTGTCCCGCTTCATCTTTTGCTCCTCATTGAGATCCTCAAGGGTAAAGACGTCTTCACATTTGGTTTCCTTTACAAGGAATTGACCACCGCGTAAAATATCCTTAGTTATAGTTTCTGTACTCATCTTTATTATGTTTTGTATAATTCTAGTTTAAAAATTCAAATATTCCGGCGGCACCTTGCCCGGTACCTACGCACATGGTTACCAATCCGTGCTTCCCATTCATTTTTCGTTTACGCATCTCATCAAAAAGTTGAACCGATAATTTAGCACCTGTACAGCCCAGCGGGTGACCCAATGCAATAGCTCCTCCATTTACATTTACGATCTCCTGGTTTAGGTCTAATTCCCGCATCACCGCTAGTGATTGCGATGCAAAAGCCTCATTTAATTCTATTAGTTCCAACTGGTCAAGCTTCATACCTGCTTGTTTTAGAGCTTTGGGAACTGCTTTTACGGGACCAATTCCCATGATCCTGGGTTCTACACCTGCAGCGGCATAATTCACCAATCTGGCAATAGGCTCTAACTTTAATTCCTTGACCATTTCCTCACTCATTACCAGGACAAAGGCTGCACCGTCACTCATCTGGGAAGAATTCCCTGCTGTAACACTTCCTCCAGCTGCGAAGACGGGACGTAATTTTGCCAACACCTCTTTTGAAGTATCCGCTCTTGGTCCCTCATCTTTATTAACGGTATATTCAGTGCTTTCTTTCTTTCCGGCGGCGTTAATAAAAGTGTGTTCTATATTTATGGGAATGATCTGATCCTCAAATTTTCCTTCCTTTTGCGCTTTTAGCGCTTTCATATGGGAGTTGTAGGCAAATTCGTCCTGATCTTCTCTGGAGACCTTGAATTGTTCTGCAACAGCCTCCGCTGTTAAGCCCATCCCCCAGTAATAATCCTCATTTCCTTCTTTAGCAGTTGCATAGTCCGGAGTAGGTTTATATCCTCCCATGGGGATATAACTCATACTTTCAGCACCTCCGGCAATAATACAATCTGCCATTCCTGCTTGGATTTTAGCGGTTGCAATCCCAATAGTTTCCAATCCTGAAGCGCAATACCTATTTACAGTAACCCCTGGAACATCATCGATCTTTAAACCCATTAGGGAGATGAGACGGGCCATATTAAGCCCTTGTTCAGCTTCCGGCATGGCATTCCCCACTATCACATCATCAATTCTCTTTTTATCTAGCTGGGGCACCTCCTTCAGCAGATATTCTATGGTCTCAGCCGCCAATTCATCCGGGCGTTTGAAACGAAATAGGCCTCTGGGTGCTTTTCCAACGGCAGTTCTGTATGCTTTTACGATATAAGCTGTTTTCATGTTCTTAATTTCTAAGGGGTTTACCAGTTTTTAGCATATGTTGAATCCTTTCAAGGGTTTTTCTTTCTGTACAAAGCGAAAGAAAGGCTTCGCGCTCCAGATCGAGCAGATATTGCTCACTTACGTAGCTCGCTTCAGACAAATCGCCTCCCGCCATCACATAGGCCAACTTATCTGCAATTTTCTTATCGTGTTCGGAGATATAATGACCGGCTTCCATAGAATCCGTTCCTACCAGGAACATACCCAGTGCCTGTTTTCCAAGAACTTTCACATCGGTTCTACGTGCGGGTTGCGTGTAACCGGACTCTGCCATCAATTTGGCATGTGCCTTTGCCGTGGCAATTTGACGATCCTTGTTTACTACCACAATATCTTTTCCTTTTTGAAGTACACCCAGATCAAAAGCTTCATAGGCCGAGGTGGAGACCTTTGCCATGCCAATGGTCAGGAAGTATTCCTGAAGGACGTTTAGTTCTACATCATTCTTTCTGAAAATATCAGAGGCTCTTAGAGCCATCTCCTTGGATCCTCCTCCGCCGGGGATCACCCCAACACCAAATTCAACAAGGCCCATATAGGTTTCTGCCGCTGCAACTACCTTATCTGCATGTAAGGATAGTTCACAACCGCCACCTAAAGTCATTCCATGTGGGGCCGAAACAGTAGGAATGGCCGAGTATCGCATCCTCATCATGCTGTCCTGGAACATTTTGATGGCCATATTGAGCTCATCGTATTCCTGTTCTACAGCCATCATAAAGATCATCCCAATATTGGCACCTACAGAGAAGTTAGCTCCCTGGTTACCAACTACCAGACCTTGGAAGTCCTTTTCTGCCATGTCAATGGCCTTATTGAGACCCATAAGAACATCTGCTCCTATGGTATTCATTTTGGATTGAAACTCAACATTTAAGATGCCATCTCCCAGATCTTCAACCACCACGCCATTATTCTTGAATACCTCATTGGATTTTCGAATATTGTCGAGGATAATAAAGGCATCCTGACCGGGTACCTTTTTCATCGCCTTCTTCTGAATATCATAAAAGTAGGTAGCACCTTCTTTAACTTCATAAAAAGAGGTTATGCCGGCAGCTTTCATATCGAGCACCCATTTAGCGGCTTTTTGATCCTCAGAAGCAATAAGTTCCAGACCTTTTTCCAAACCAATGGCATCCCAAATTTGGAAGGGACCGTGTTCCCAGCCAAAACCGGCCTTCATGGCATCATCTATCTTGTATAATTCATCCGAAATTTCTGGTATCCTATGTGAAACATATGCAAAAAGAACCCCAAAACTTTTTCGGTAGAATTCAGCTGCTTTGTCTGTACCGCCTACCAGTATTTTAAAACGGTCAATGACCTTGTCAACGGTTTTAGTAAGTTCGAGAGTAGCAAATTTTGCACTCTTTTTGGAACGGTATTCCATGCTGTCCAGATCCAGGGTCAGGATCTCACTTTTCCCATTAGCCTGACGTTCTTTTTTGTAAAAACCCTGACCGGATTTGCTTCCAAACCACTTATTGTCAGACATGGTCTTAATAAAACCGGGTAGTTTAAACAACTCGTGACGCTCATCCTTTGGGCAATTTTCATAGATACCGTTGGCTACGTGAACCAAGGTATCCAGGCCTACTACATCTACGGTTCGGAAGGTGGCCGACTTTGGTCTGCCTATGACCGGTCCGGTTAATTTATCTACCTCTTCTACGGTAAGCCCTAATTCCTTCACAGCATGAAAAAGGCTCATAATACTGAAGATACCAATACGGTTGCCAATAAATGCCGGGGTGTCTTTCGCTACCACGGAGGTCTTACCTAGAAATTTTTCACCGTATCCATTAAGAAACTCAAGAACTTCCGGTGTTGTTTTTGGTCCCGGGATGATCTCAAAAAGTTTGAGATATCTGGCCGGGTTAAAAAAGTGGGTGCCACAGAAATGCTGCTGAAAATCTTCACTTCTTCCCTCACTCATAAAATGAATAGGGATCCCTGAGGTGTTTGAAGTAATAAGAGTACCCGGGGTACGGTGTTTCTCCAGATTTTCAAAAACTTGTTTTTTAATATCGAGTCGTTCCACGACAACTTCTATGATCCAATCTACCTCTGCAACTTTAGCGATATCGTCCTCCAAATTTCCCGTTTGTATCCTCTTTGCAAAAGTGGTGTGATAAATAGGGGAGGGTTTGGATTTTAACGCTGCAGTCAGAGAATCATTTACCAGACGATTCCGCACACTGCGATCTTTTAAACTCAGTCCTTTGGATTTCTCCTTTGCAGTAAGTTCGCGAGGAACGATATCCAATAACAAGACTTCCACGCCAATATTTGCGAAATGGCATGCGATGCCACTTCCCATGATCCCTGATCCAATGACGGCTACTTTTTTAATGTGCTTGTTCATTAATACGTTTTGTGTTAATTAGTTGTTGATTCTCCATTGTATATCTTTTTCTCTGATATTACCTGGTTTATAGTCTCCATTACCTCAAAAAAAGACTTTAACTGTATCTCGGATAATTGATCCTTCACTACTTCATTGAATCTTAATACAACGTCTTTAGAATCTTTTCGTTTTTCGAGGCCAAAGGGCGTCAGATAAATAAGTACGCCTCTGCCATCCTCAGGATTCGGTTTACGTTCTATAAGTCCCCTTTCCTCCATGCTCTTGAGAATTCGCGATAAACTTGTTGCTTCCATTCCCATTTTGGGACCCAGGGATGTAGAGGGCGTACCTTTTTTGGGATCTATGCTTAAGAGCGTAAAACCCACGGCCATGGTAGAGTCAAATTTTTTTGCTTCTTCATTGTACATTCTTGCAACCATTTGCCAGGTAGCACGTAGTGCATAATCTATCGTTAATTCTTGCATAGGGTGTTTTGAGCCCTCCAAAGATATGAAAATTTATTATGCATGCATAATAAATTTAAAATATTTTACCAATAGTTTTTTATAAAGGGAAAGATCAGGCAACCAGAGTTAGGGACCATACCTAGGGAGGTCCTCAAAGGATATTTCTTTAAAGTTGGAAAGAATATCAGGCTTTAGTACCCGTAGATCTCATTGTAAAGAGGGAGGTATTTTTCTTTAATGATCTTTCTTTTTAATTTCATGGTTGGAGTGAGGTGTCCGCCTTCTACTGTCCACACATCAGGGGTGAGTTTAAAGGCTTTTACCTTTTCCCATTTTGCGAATTGTTCGTTAGCATTGTCTACTTCTTCCTGCATCCGGGCAAGCAAAACTTCATCCTCTGCCATCGCAGAATGTTCCCCCAGGGTTTTATGATGTCTTCTGGCCCATTCTTCAACAAACTCAAAATTTGGTTGTATGAGGGCTGCAGGCATCTTTTCACCTTCCCCGATCACCATCACCTGTTCAATAAAACGCGATTGCTTTAACCTGTTCTCCAATAGTTGAGGGGCTACATATTTTCCACCAGATGTTTTGAACATCTCTTTCTTGCGGTCTGTGATTCGCAAAAATCCATCACTATCGATCTCGCCTATATCTCCAGTATGGAAATATCCGTTGGTCATTACTTCCTTGGTTTTTTCCGGATCCTTATAGTAACCCATCATAACATTCGGACCTTTACAAAGGATCTCCCCATCTTCTGCTATCTTTACTTCTACCCCCTTTATAATTTGGCCCACGGACCCAATTTTCCAACCACGGTTTTTTTCACAGTTCACGGAAATGACAGGAGAGGTTTCTGTAAGCCCGTATCCTTCCATCACAGGAATGCCTGCGGCACCAAAGATACGTGCCAATCTGGGTTGCAAGGCAGCACTGCCTGAGGTCATGGTCTCCAAGTTACCGCCAAGACCTTCTTTCCATTTACTAAAAATGAGTTTTCTGGCAATGGCCAGTTT
>JABDQS010000073.1 GCA_013042125.1 Eudoraea sp. | reverse complement strand
GCTTCGGACAGGCCTAATTTCTTGATAAGGAAATTGTTCTTTACCGTCGCCAGTTCATTTTCATCTGTGCCGGATACATTTGCAGAATCTCTGTTGTAAATTGATGGCCCCAGCCCAATAGTTACTTTCTTTAACAAGACCATGTCTGGTTCTACCAAAAATCTTTCTTTAAGATGAGCGGCGTATTTTACAATTAATTCGTCTCGTTTATTTCCCATGGTATGTATTTACTTAAAATGCTAATGTTTACTCTCAAGATATAAAATCAAAATAAGCAAGCAAAATTTGATCATTGATGTCTGAAGGGGTTCTGATCTCCAATAGTTTTGGTCTTTCCGAGGGTTCATTGAAATGCTCTAAGGCTCTTAAAACCTCAGCTTTGTTTTCCGCCAATTGATAATCTATGTTGTGCAAACTGCATATAGGTTTTGCGTTAAGCTGATGTGAAGTTTCAAAAAATGTTTTAAAATTTTCAGAGTCTTCTTTTCCTGGCAAGATCCTAAAAATCCCCCCTCCCCCATTGTTGATTAAAATTATCCTGAAATCTGGTCGAATGTATTTATTCCATAGCCCATTACTGTCATAGAAGAAACTCAGATCGCCGGTGATCAAAAAAGTTGGTGCTTCATTTTGCAGAGAAGCTCCTACAGCTGTGGAAATGCTGCCATCAATTCCACTGGTGCCTCGGTTACAGAAAACCTTTAAGCCCGGGTCCATATCAAATAGCTGGGCATACCGCACTGTTGAGCTATTGGCAAGTTGCACCATTGCTTTTTTTGGAAGGCTCTGGACTATCTTATCAAAGACCCACATGTCTGAGAATGGGATGCTCTCCATGTACTCTATTCTCCGTTTCACATAGTGATCTTTTATATTCAACCAGTGATCCCGATAGGTACTTGATACATTCTTTATGCCCGGTACAAATCCCTCCAAAAATGTCTTAAGTCGCAGTTTAAAATGATGTGACAGACCATAAAAGGTATCATAGGCCCTATTCTCGTGAACATGCCAGTGTGTTGACGGCTTGTAATGCCTGAGAAAGGCTTTGATCTTTTTAGAGACCACCAAACCACCAAAGGTCAATAAGATGTCTGGTTGCAGCGCTTTAAAGAGATCTTCCTTGCTTTCGGAATTTTCGATCGGTGCAATAATGCTATCTATGCTTGGTAAGATATTGGCATTGTGAAGGTTGGAAGTGGTTTCTGTGAATATTATGACCGAAGGGTCGTTGGCCAACACCTCCAACCACTTTGGCTCTATTTCATCAGGAGACAAAACACCTATCAATATCATCTTTTTTCGGGCAGCATTCCATTGGGTAGTAAACGGGGAGATGTCCTCCAGGGTATTGTCCTTATGTTCTACAACCAAAGTAGTATCTGCCTGAATTTCATTAAAATCCTGAGTGTTGTAAAGGGGTTCCTCAAATGGGATATTAATATGCACAGGAAGACGCTGGGTAAGAGCAGTACTCAGAGCCAGGGTTATTTCCTCACGGTTATTTTCCATGATAGTCCTCTGAATGTCTTCCGTGGAAATGTCATCCGGGATCATCGAAGTGTCAAACGTTTTGATTGTTTTTGTTGCATGAGTTACATCTTGACGTAAGTTGGCAGAATAACCTATGTGACGCTCAAAAACATTGTCTTGTCTGATGGTTTGTCCGTCGCCTATGTCGATCTTATAAGGAGGTCTGTCTGCTGAAATAACTACAAGGGGATGGTTGCTGTAAAATGCTTCTGCGACCGCCGGATAATAATTAAGCAAGGCGCTTCCCGAGGTACAAAGAACAACCACCGGGTGTTTTAATTGCTGCGCCATCCCTATAGCAAAAAAGGCAGCAGAGCGCTCATCTACAATACTGTAACAATCAAAATACGGATCTTCAGTAAAACCTAAGATAAGAGGTGCATTCCTGGAACCAGGAGAGATAACGATCTGGGAGATCTCCACAGCCTTGCAAAACTGAATTAAGAGCTGGGCAGAAGGTATACTCGGGTGACGCATAGGCCTGCAAAAATACGATGAAGGTCATTGCTTTCCCAATGATATCTTATAATTCTACAACACCCCAAGCATGGTTTTGCTCTTGGCTACTGTTTCTTCCCACTCCTTGGCGGGATCTGAGTCTTCGGTGATACCACCGCCCACGTAAATAACAGCTTTTTTATCTAGTAACTGCATGCACCTGAGATTAACGAACAAGCGGGTATCCTTCTCCAAACCGATATTTAATTCCCCCAGATAGCCGGTATAATACCGCCTTGAATAATTTTCATGCGCTACGATAAACGATCTCGCGGCTTTCAGAGGCATTCCGCATACAGCAGGTGTAGGATGCAGTTTCCGGATGATAGATTTTTTTTTATTAGGCGAAGCAGCTCCTACTATGGTTGTCTTTAAATGCCATAAATTACCTGCCTTTACGGATTCCACTTCAGATATTTGAATATTTTCAACCAGATCGGCTAGAACGGTTTCAACATAGGAAGTGACCAGCTGTTGTTCATTTTTTTCTTTTTCTCCCCATACCGGATTGCTGTGTTCTGTTTTTTGAAGGGTCCCGGCTAAAGCTACTGTAGAGAATTTATTCCCTCTTTGCATCATTAAGATTTCTGGTGTAGCTCCCACCCAGGTGCCGATAGATGGGTGATACCAATAATAACAGAAAGCATTTGGATACCTATTGAGAAGTCGTTGGAAAATTTGCAAAGGTGTTCTTCTTGTACCTACTTCTATCTTCCTTGAAAGCACAACCTTTTTCAGCGTACCGGCCTTAATATTACGAACGGCAGCTTCGACAAATGTTTTGTAGCGTTCTTCTTCTGAAACTGATTCCTGATACGTACTGTTTTGAGAAATAGTATGATCTTCGCTGGTTTCAAATTTTACTGAGAGCTCACTATCCGGCCTGATCAACACGGGAAGAGTATCATCCAGAAAAGGCCCAAAAACAAAACCAGATTCAGTGAATTCCTTTACCTCATGTAAGTCTGCATTATTCTGAAAAATAGCCTGAACACTGTCTTCATTCGGATTTCTATAGAGTACTCCGGGCAGTTTATTTTGAAAGTGTACTGCTGCTTTCTTTAATACGTCTTGTAAGGAACTACTTTTTTGGTAAGGCAATGGTTGTGAGTTTACATAGCGAAATTAACCGATCCTCTTCGTCAGTGATCCGGATCTCCCATAGTTGTGTGGTCTTGCCCTTATGGACTATAGTTGCCCGCGCAAATACAAATCCCTCCCTTATGCTCCTTACGTGATTGGCTGCGATCTCGATCCCCCGTACAAAAAAAGATTGTCCGTCTAAAAAGACATAGGAAGCGGCACTCCCAACACTTTCGGCCAAAGCCACACTGGCGCCTCCGTGCAATACCCCATCTGGTTGGTGAACTTTGGGGGTAACAGGCATTTTGGCGATCAGGAAATTTTCCCCTACATCAATATATTCAATATCCAGGGTCTGCATTAAAGTACCTGTTCGAATCTCGTTACAGACCTTAAGGATTTTCTCTTTGTAGTTATCCATTTCCTTATTTTTGGTAAAATTAAGCATTCAAAAGCAACTAACCCGATACCTCATTGTGAAATGGCCCTGAAAGAAAAAAATATCTCCTATATCTCTCAGAATACATATTCAACTTTAAATATTCTTTCGGCCAAAACAACCCACGTATGGGT
>JABDQS010000072.1 GCA_013042125.1 Eudoraea sp. | reverse complement strand
GCCTGACTCAGATCCATTTTTCCGTTAAGGAAGGCCCTCATAGTGAATTCTCCTGCAGTAGCCATTCTGCAGCCGGAACGCAACAAAAGTTGTATTATTTCCTGTTGAATATACATAGACCCATGACATGAGATCTCCACAACATCTTCACCGGTATAAGAATGCGGCCCCTCGAATACGGTGGCCAATACCTGATCCAAAGTTCTTTCACCATCTTTAATGTATCCAAGATGTACTGTATGACTTTTCACAGTGGACAGATCTTTACCGCTAACTGCCTGAAATTTAGAGGTACAAATGGAAATAGCTTCTGCTCCGGACACCCGTATCACGGCAATGGCACCTGCCCCTGATGGGGTAGCTAATGCTATGATGGTATCTTTTAACTGCATCGGTTTTCTTTAGCGCAAAAATAGGGAAAAGTGGTGGATACTATTTAAAATTGGCCAATGGTTTAAGGTCTAATAATAAAGGGGTAAAATTGATTTTTAAATCCTGGAAATGAGTACATTTATTGGTTAAAACTAATTGAAATATCAGATGAAAAATACAGTTTTACTTGTTGTGTTATGCTCTATTTTCTCATTATCCATTCTGGTGGGGCAGGAGGCACCATCAACTCCTATGACCGAAGACCAAATTCAACAGATGAAGGAAGTGCAGGCCAAAGTGGAAAAAGCTGAAAAAGAGGCAAAAAAGGTCGAAAAAGCTAAGAAAAAGGCTGAAAAAGAAGCAAAACAGGCTAAAAGACTAAAGGATGACATCAGAGATACAAAAAGGTCTATAGAAAGGGACGGAGATCGTATCGTTAAGTTTAGGGAAAAATTAGAAAGGGAAGGTGCAAAAGGAAAACTTTCACCTAAGGATATTGAAAATCTAAATGAAAAGATACGAAGACTGGAAACGAGTATTGCAAAAGATCAGGCTCGACTTAAAAAATTGGAGAAGAAGTAGATGGTTTTCGTTAATTATGGTGATTAATTCTTGTAACATTTTGACGGTTTTTGCTACCAATAAGTAATCAACATAAAATTGTAATCATGGAAGTCATCAATCAATCAGCTTTGCGGGAAGACAGGCAACTGCTTGTAATCACTCATTTAACGCAATTATTATCCTATATAATTGGGTTTGGCGGACTCATAACACCTCTCATTATCTGGCTGACAACCAAAGACAAAGTAGAGGATATGGACGAGCACGGGAAATCTATTGTTAATTTTCAACTAAGTCTTATCCTATATATCATCATAAGTATACCAGCCATTTTGTTGCTAGGCCTGGGAATATTAGGGATCATTGGAGTGGTTATTCTCGGATTTGTACTACCTATTGTAAATGCTGTAAGGGCAAGTAATGGAGAGGAACCAAGTTATTTTATGACGATACGGTTTATTGCCTAAGAACACAGAAAAAAAAATCCAATCTACATAGATTGGATCTTTCCTTTTGATTCCTATTATAAGGAGAAATATTAGTTTTAATAGATCTTTACATTACCATGCCCTGGCAGAATTCTCCTCCATTCAGGCTAGATCCTCCTTCAATGGTAAAATCGCCATAGGTATATCCCAGTATATTAGGGTCAGTACAGCCGGTATCAATGGTCGCATTCTCTTCACCTTTCACTGAGAGATGGATCTCGGAACCTAATGTACCTCCTCTATCAAAACCTTCGAGGACAAACATTTCTCCGGGACTTAGATGTTTCTTGTATAGTACTTTTTTGCCTTTAGTGCCCATAACGCTGATCACAGCATCTTCAGCACCATTATATCGCAGGTCTAATCGTGTAACATTACCACTACAGTTACAACCATTGTTTTCATTATTAACATCAGTGGAGTCATCCTCCGGGCATTTCCCCAACTCATCACCGTGATCCAAATGTGCTTCGATAGCCTCAGGTGGTAAGTATAAAGTTATAAATTTCCAGTCATTGCCAATGTTCAACTTATGACATACGTATTGAAAATCCTTTTTGTGATCTTTATTATTTTTCTTTGATTTTGAATAAACGGCATTTAAGGAATCGCTTTGTTCTAACTCATCAACTTGACAAGAAAATAACAATACAAAACTTAATAGATAGAAGAGATTTTTTTTCATAATGTAGGTGGATTTGGGTTAAAATAAATAAAGTCGTGTATGGAGTAACGACCTGGAACGCTCGTGAATTTGGATAATTCGTTGAGTAGTGTAAAAAATGGCTGAAATGTAATTAGGTCTTACGGATAGATAAAACCCGATCGAATATTCACAGGAAAAGCAAGGTTGTTAAGCGGACTATCAGAATAGCACCAAATTTAAGACCTCATTCAATTGTTTAACATTACCGGCATCACCAGCATGGTAACATGTTCTCCTTCATCCATACCGTCAATAGGGGTAAGGATGCCTGCCCTGTTAGGGAGGCTTAATTCCAGTGAAACTTCCTCCGAAGAGAGGTTGCCAAGCATTTCTACCAGGAATCTTGAATTAAAACCTATCTGCATATCATCACCCTGATAGGCACAGGTAAGGCGTTCTTCAGCCTTGTTGCTGTAATCTATGTCTTCCGCGGAAATATTCAATTCAGCCCCGGCAATACGTAGTCTTATCTGATGTGTGGTCCTGTTTGAAAAAATAGAAACCCTCCTTACAGAACTCAAAAAGTGGTTTCTGGAGATCGTTAGCTTATTCGGGTTTTCCTTAGGAATAACAGCTTCATAATTGGGGTATTTTCCATCAATGAGTCGGCAGATCAATTCTGTATTGTCAAAAGTGAATTTAGCATTGCTGTCATTGTACTCCACCTTCACCTGTTCCTCGCTACCTGCTAAAATACCCTTTAACAGATTCAGGGGTTTTTTAGGCATGATGAACTCGGCTACCTCTGAAGCCTTAACGTCATTGCGTCTGTATTTCACCAATTTATGGGCATCCGTAGCCACAAAGGTTAGATGCTCAGAAGAAAATTGAAAGAAGACCCCACTCATTACCGGTCTCAGGTCATCATTCCCGGCTGCAAATATGGTTTTAGTAATAGCTGTCGCCAAAATATCACCCATGATGGTCGTAGAACTGGGACTTGCCAGTTCCACTGCCTTTGGAAATTCTGCTCCATCGGCGTAAGCCAGGGCATACTTCCCGTAATTGGAACTGATCTCTACGGTGTGATTATCCTCCACCACAAAGGTCAATGGTTGCTCCGGAAAAGTCTTTAGTGTGTCTAGTAAAAGTCGGGCAGGAACCGCGATGGTGCCCTCATTGTCCGATTCTACTTCCAAAACGGCACTCATGGTAGTTTCCAGGTCTGAAGCAGACACGGTGAGTTCGCGTTTCTTCAGTTCAAATAGAAAGTTATCCAGGATTGGTAGTGTATTGCTGCTATTGATCACGCCACCCAATACCTGAAGCTGTTTTAATAAATACGTACTCGATACAATAAACTTCAAAATGTCTGTTTTTTGGTTACCTTAGAAAACAACGATTTATTTCTAAACTGCTAATTGCATGTATATGCTGACAATCGTTTCCTTTCTTCTTTTCGGCTAAAATTTGTGAAAAATCCTTCCCCACGGATCTAAAACAAATATATCCTAATTGTCTATTTCCTTAAAACTTACTTATTAACATCTATCTGCCAAATTGCCGCTTGCGCCAAAATGAGAAAAGCATGGATAAAAGTAGTACAAAAAGTAGGGGAAGCCCAATATTTATTAGCTGCCACCGGGTTTTATGCGAGGCAATTTTCTCAGCATCCAGCATGGGAATAGCAACCGATTTATTTCGAATGTTTATAAGTCCGGTGTCATCAAGGAGGTAATTCACGCAATTCAGCAAGAATTCCTTGTTCCCATAGAAATTATTTGTCCATTTATCGTAACCCAATTCCAGCGGTCTGTTATTTCGCAGTTGGTTGGCGATCATGTCACCGTCGCCAATGAGGATCATTTTATTTTCCAGGCCTTTTTCCTTACTTCCATCTAAAGTAACAGGTTTTACTCTATTGAGGTAGGCCGAACTGAAGGCTCCTTCAACTAAGACTGCAAGTGGTTTGTTTCCATTTGTATATTGCTCTTTATCCGGAGGGGAATTCAGGATATCAAAGCTGACAAGTTTTGGCAGGGTCTCAGTCCTTGACAAGGGCGAACTCCGTGCCAGCACTGTTTTTTTATAGTTATTGGATAAGGTGTCTATCGTACTTGCAAACTGAAACCGAAGTGCTTCTGTGTTGGTATTGACAGGATGATTATTGAGTGAAAATACCATCGGATGATAATACCAGGGGAGGGGGTTGTACTCAGCACTGTTTCCTTCTCCATTTGCCAGGACGATCTGTGTAAAGTAAAGATCATTGACAAGCACAGAATTTAACCTGATCCCGTATTTAAAGAACAGATCATCAAGATTCAGATCCCTGACCAGTGCCATGGCTTCTCCCTCCTCATTAAAAAGACTGTCGAGTTCCATAGCTACAGGGTCTACCAACCAAAGTGACCTACCACCATTAACCATAAATTGATCGAGGATATACTTTTCATTTTCCGTAAATGCTATGGTTGGTTTTGCTACCAGGGCCAGATCAAAGGTTTTCAGCTGATCTAACACCTTCTGAGGACTATTTTCCAGGGAATCTAGGGTAATGGCACCTAAGTTGTAATATTCCCGTAGCGATCCCAGAAAGTCCGCCAGGTATATATCTTCCAGCTCCCCGTTCCCTTTAATGACGGCGATACGCTTTTTTTCTTTGATGCCTAATTTGGTAAAAGCATCCGCAAAAGCGAACTCCAGATTTTGAACAGAATTGTTGATCCTGTCCTCAGGAAGGGCTCCCAATTTGTTTTTAAGGAGGGCTACTTTAACCGTTTTATCCTTATGAGTTACCATGGCCCAGGGAAAAACCAATTCCTGAGATACTTTTCCTTCATTTTCCGTAGTTACATTGGCAGGGGTAAGGCCAATACTTTGAAGTTGTGCCAGGGTAGCCTCTGCCTGTGAAGCATCTTCCATGGGATCTTCAAAATTGAATTTGATGTTGTTGTTTTTAGTGGAGAAATTTTCCAGAAGTTGTTCGGTCTCTACCCTAAGACGCTGAAATTCTGCAGGGAGCTCGCCTTCCAGCAGCACATCAATGATAACGGGCGTTTCAAACTTCTGAATCACTGTCTCAGTAGCTTCAGATAAGGTGAAACGTTTATCCTCGGTTAGATCAAAACGCAGGTAAAAGAAGGACGCCAGGAGATTCAGAAGGATCAAAAGACCCAAACCAAATACGATATTTTTTAAGATAGTATTTTTCACTTCAGGCTCGTTGTTTTAATCGGGTTACAGAAAGAAAGAGAAAAAACACAGCAAGGGATATGAAGTAGATCACATCGCGTGTATCTATTATACCCCTACCCATACGTTCATAATGCGACTGCATCCCAAGATTTTCAATAAAGAGCGAAATACCACCACCCAGTAGTACTCCCGAAATCGCCTGGAAGCCCGAATACATGAATAACGCTATTATAATAGCTACAAGGAAAGCAACGATCTGATTTTCTGATAGGGTAGAAGCAAAGAGTCCGATCGCTGTATATGCGCTAAGCAACAAGATCATTCCAAAATAGGCTGCTGTAACTAATCCGGAATCAAAATTTCCGGCTTCGGATCCCAATGCAGAAATTGTCCAGACGTAGACCAGGGTAGGCACCAGGGCGATAATTGCCAGGACCATGATCCCTAAAAATTTCCCCAACACCAACTCCCATGGGCTAATCGGCTTCATCAGCAATAATTCTAATGTTCCTAATTTTTTTTCTTCAGAAAAACTCTTCATGCTCAATGCAGGGATCAGGAACAGGAAAATAAAGGGAGACAACATAAAAAATGCTGAGAGATCGGCAAAGCCATAATCCAAGACATTAAAAGGACCCTTAAATACCCATAATAACAAACCATTGACAACAAGGAACAAGCCCAATGCCAGGATGCCTGTAACAGTGGTAAAAAAGGCAGTGATCTCTCGTTTAAAGATGGCGTACATATGAATTAATTTAAGCTGTGTATTTTTTGAACACTCCAGGCC
>JABDQS010000069.1 GCA_013042125.1 Eudoraea sp. | reverse complement strand
AGAACCTCAGCACATCATGAGATGGCCATCCCCCTGGGGCGATGGTTTTCCGGGTTGGCACCTGGAATGCACTGCTATGAGCACAAAATACCTGGGAGAAACCTTCGATATTCACGGAGGAGGAATGGACCTTAAGTTTCCACATCATGAATGTGAGATAGCACAGTCCGAAGCTTCTCATGGTCATAGCCCGGTGAACTATTGGCTGCATGCCAATATGCTCACCATGAACGGAAAGAAAATGGCCAAATCTACCGGAAATAATATTCTGCCAAATGAGATCTTCACCGGGGAGAACAACATTCTCAGTAAAGCATATCTTCCATCTGTAGTGCGTTTCTTTATGATGCAGGCTCACTACACAAGTATTCTGGATCTGAGTGATGAAGCCATACAAGCGTCCGAAAAAGGGTATTTCAGGCTTATGGAAGCGTTAAAGGTATTAGCTGGTCTGGAAAAAAGTGAGTCATCTACCATAGATATCAAAGCCTGGCAACAGCGTTGCTACGATGCGATGAATGATGATTTTAATACCCCCATTTTAATCGCCACACTATTTGAGGGGGTGAAATACATTAATCTTGTGAAAGAAGGAAAAGAACATATCTCAGGGGATGATCTACAACTACTTACTAAAAGTATGCACGATTTTGTTTTTGAGGTACTGGGATTGGAATCACAGGACCAGGCAAATACTGTATCTGACAAGCTAAGCGGAGCAGTATCCTTATTGATTCAAATGCGGAATGAGGCACGGGCCGGCAAAGACTTTGCTACCTCTGATAAAATAAGAGATGAATTGGCTGCCATGGGTATCCAATTAAAAGATGGAAAAGAAGGAACTACCTTTAGTATTTCATGAAAAAAATTCTGATAGCTCCATTTGTTTTTCTTGTTAGAGCTTATCAGCTGCTCATCTCACCCTATACCCCATCCACCTGCAGATATTCTCCCACCTGTTCTCAATACACCCTGGAGGCTCTGAAAAAACATGGTTTATTCAAAGGGGGGTGGCTCGCCTTAAAACGAATTTTCAGTTGTCATCCCTGGGGAGGTAGTGGCTACGATCCTGTTCCATGAAATCTCTGGCAACGTTCTATTTTTCAAGAATATTTTGTTAGAATAGGTTTTCAAATTGGCTTTTGCTCTCTATCTAATTATGTATCTTAGTCGCGCAAAATCACCTCTATGTATTTATTAGGAATTACCTGGAATCCGGCAGATACCTTGTTTAAAATCGGATT
The DNA here is from genome assembly GCA_013042125.1 of Eudoraea sp. Taxonomy (GTDB): domain Bacteria; phylum Bacteroidota; class Bacteroidia; order Flavobacteriales; family Flavobacteriaceae; genus Muriicola. The sequence goes on along the minus strand of JABDQS010000069.1, from coordinate 1,210 downwards.
TCTTCAGATCAAATATTACAACTTGCTGTGGATCATTGCCTTTGCATTGGGTTGGTATATTATGAAACGAATCTACCTCAATGAAAAGAAGACGGTACAGGAACTCGATTCTCTATTTATTTATACAGTTATTGCTACCATGTTAGGTGCACGTCTGGGACATGTGTTTTTCTACGACTGGGCGTATTATTCTGATCATCTTCTGGAAATACTGCTGCCAATAAGGGAAAGGGCGGGGAGCGCCTTGTTTGGATTTATAAATGGTTACGAATTCACTGGTTTTACAGGATTGGCCAGCCATGGAGCGGCCATCGGGATCATCATAGGGATGTATCTATACTGCAGAAAACACAAAGGCTTTAAAATGTTGTGGATCCTGGACAGGGTAGTAATACCAGTATCTATTGGTGCTTTTTGTGTTCGTCTCGGAAATTTTTTTAATTCGGAGATCAATGGGAAGATCGTTGATAAATCCTTTCTTTTTGCGACAAGATTTGTACGGGATTCGGATGATATGCCTGCTTCCTCTGCCTTGCGTATTACCAAGGAGAGGACCGTTAATGCGGCTTATAAGGCACTTGAAAACAAACCGGCTTTTGCTGAGTATCTGGAGTCCATTCCCTATCGGCATCCCGCCCAATTATATGAAGGAGTTTGCTATATTTTTGTTTTTCTGATCTTGTATTTTTTGTATTGGAAGACCGATAAAAAGAATCGGCCGGGCTATCTGTTTGGCCTTTTTCTGGTCCTCCTCTGGACCATTAGATTCTTTGTGGAATATGTCAAAAAGAGTCAGGGTGGATTTGAAGAATCATTAGGCCTGCTTTCTACCGGGCAGTGGTTAAGCATTCCATTTATAGTGGTAGGCCTCTATTTTATGTTTAAACCTCAAAAGGCATAGTTCCCTTTTAAAATATCGCTATTTATGAAAAGTAAGTTCTTGTTAACGGTGTTATCTATAACACTGGGTCTTGGTATGGTTTCCTGCAAGGAGGAGTCAAAAAAGATGGTCACTACGGCTCCAATAACTTTTACAAAGGAAGGAGATCTCGATGTGTACAGGAAGCAAACAGATTCTCTTTTGATCCAATTGGATATTGAGATCGCAGAGACAGAATACGAAACACAAACAGGGTTAATGTATCGAAATTCAATGGATGATGGGCAGGGGATGTTATTTATTTTCCCGGATGTAGCCTACCACTCCTTC
>JABDQS010000063.1 GCA_013042125.1 Eudoraea sp. | reverse complement strand
GGGCGATCTTCAACTGCTAAAATAGCGAGAAACGCACATAATTAATTACATTTGGGCCTGAATAAACAAAAACATCGTAACATGAAATTAAAAGCACTGTTTTCATACTTTTTAGTGGGCGTATTTATTTGGTCCTGTAATGAGAATACCGCTGAAAAATCAGAAATATCTACAGAAGAATCTTCCTTTGAATATGTAGTGGAGCAATTTGCAGATATTCAGATATTGCGGTATCAGATCCCCGGATTCAATGAATTAAGTATTGAACAAAAGAAACTTGTCTATTATTTATCTCAGGCCGGTTTGGCCGGAAGAGATATTATGTGGGATCAAAATTACCGATATAATTTGCAGATAAGGGAAGCCCTCGAAAATGTCTATGAGAATTATTCAGGGGATAGAGAGAATGATAACTGGAAGGCGTTTGAAACTTATTTAAAAAGGGTCTGGTTCTCTAATGGGATCCATCATCATTATTCCAATGATAAATTAGTGCCGGGTTTCTCGTCCGAGTATTTAACAGAGCTTTTAGATGAGAGTGGTACAACACTAAATGAGGAACCTTTTAATGTGATTTTTAATGACCAGGATGCAAAAAAAGTGAATAAGAAGAAGGGAGTGGATAATGTTGCCGCTTCAGCCGTAAACTTCTATGATCCATCTATTACGGACGAGGAAGTGGAAGCGTACTATGCGAGTGCCTATAAAGGCCCGGAGGGTAAGCCGGTTGAAACAGGTCTTAACACTAAGCTGGTAAGAAAGGATGGTAAGATCATGGAAGAGGTTTACAAATCGGGAGGACTTTACGGTAGCGCCATAGATGAGATCATTAAGTGGTTGGAGTTAGCAAAAGGCGTAGCCGAAAACGAGCAACAAGCCAACACCCTTGCATTGCTTATTGAATACTACAAAACAGGTAATCTGGATACCTGGGATGAATACGCTATCGCATGGGTTAATTCAAAAGAAGGCGATATAGATTGGATCAACGGCTTTATTGAAGTTTATAATGATCCAAAGGGATATAAAGGCTCCTATGAAAATATAATTCAGATAAAAGACTTTGAGATGTCTAAACAGATGGCGGTATTATCTGAAAATGCCCAATGGTTTGAGGATAATTCCCCTTTAATGGAGGAACATAAGAAAAAGAATGTCGTAGGGGTGTCCTATAAAACGGTAAATGTGGCTGCTGAATCAGGAGATGCATCGCCAAGTACTCCAATTGGGGTTAATTTGCCCAATAACAATTGGATTCGGCAGGACCACGGTAGTAAGTCTGTCTCTCTGGGGAACATTATTGATTCTTACAACAATGCAGGAGGTTCCGGACGTTTAAAGGAATTTGCAAATGATGAGGAAGAGATCGCATTTGAGGAAAAGTACGGTAAAACCGCATCAAAGCTACTCACGGCACTGCACGAGGTGGTAGGCCATGCTTCCGGACAGTTGAATGAAGGAGTAGGACAGCCAAAAGAAACATTGAAAAACTACGCATCAACCATGGAAGAGGGGCGGGCAGACCTTGTTGGCCTGTATTTTCTGATGGATCCGAAATTACAGGAATTGGGTCTTACCGATAACTATGAGGAATTGGGCAAGACAGCTTTTGATCGTTATATCAGGAATGGAATGGTGACACAGCTGGTGCGAATTAATCTTGGAGATGATATAGAGGAAGATCATATGGTAAATCGTCAATGGGTGTCTTCCTGGGTTTTTGAGAAGGGTATGGCAGATAATGTGATAGAAAAGGTAGTAAGGGATGGTAAGACGTATTACAATGTAAATGATTACGGGAAACTACGGGAATTGTTCGGTGAGCTTTTAAGAGAAACACAGCGAATTAAATCTGAAGGTGATTTTCAAGCTGCCCAGGACCTGGTAGAAGGTTATGGGGTAAAAGTGGACCAAAAGCTGCATGCTGAGGTGTTGGAGCGTAATTCAGTATTTAAGTCGGCCCCTTACAGCGGTTTCGTAAACCCCGAACTGGTAGCCGAAGTGAATGATGCCGGTGAGATCGTTTCTGTTACGGTTGTGCAACCGGAAACTTTTGCAGGGCAAATGATGTCTTATTCTGAGAATTATGGTTTTCTTAAATAGTACAGCTGATAAATAAAAACAAAAACCGCCCGGAAACGGGCGGTTTTTTATTGAACATTGGTATTCTATTAGCTGTCAAAAGTATAGGAATTGTCTGCCGCTACCTTATCTGCTATTTGATTTCTCAGAGCCACCACATTAGGCTGATTGGTGTATTTGGTAAATCGTTTCAATCCCATCAGCATCATTCTTTGTTCATCACCTTCTGCGAAGGATACAATAGCCTCTTTTCCTTTTTTGATAACAATATCCACAGCATCATATAAGTAAAGCTGTGTCATGGCGATCTCAATTGCCTGGGACTCTTGCCCGTTGCGCTTGGCATTCTTCTCTGTACGAAGTAAGGTAGATTCTGCCATGTAGATCTCGATCAGAATATCTGCCGCAGCCAACAGTATCTGTTGATGTGCTTCCAGATCCGGACCAAATTTTTGAACCGCACTTCCTGCGATCATCAAAAAGACCTTTTTCAGTCTGGCGATCAAATCTTTTTCTTCTGCAAATAATTCAGAGAAATCCGGAGTGTCAAAAGAAGGGATACCCATCAATTCTTCCCCAACAGCGGTTGCCGGTCCAAGAAGGTCTACATGACCTTTCATTGCCTTTTTGACAAGCATTCCAACAGCCAGCATTCTGTTTATTTCATTGGTACCTTCATAGATACGGGAGATCCTGGCGTCTCTCCAGGCTTTTTCCATGGGGGTATCTGCACTGAAGCCCATACCTCCAAAGATCTGGATTCCTTCATCCGATGTATTTTGTACATCTTCAGAAACTGCTACTTTTAAAATAGAACATTCTATAGCGTATTCTTCAACGCCTTTCAATTCTGCTTCCTGATGTGAATTACCCTCAGCTTCCCTTATGGCAATACGTTCTTCAATATTCTTTGCAGCCCGGTAGCAAGCAGATTCACCTGCATAGGCATTGGTAGCCATTTGGGCAATTTTGGCCTTGATGGCCCCAAAATTTATGATAGGGGTCTTAAATTGTATGCGTTCATTTGCATAATTTACTGCTTCATTTAATACACGTCTTTGAGCCTCTAAACAAGCCGCCGCCAACTTGATCCTTCCAACAT
>JABDQS010000056.1 GCA_013042125.1 Eudoraea sp. | reverse complement strand
GACGTCATTGAGCAAGTCTTAAAAGTTCGGGGCGATTGGTTTGAAAACTTCAGTGCAGCCAATGATTGACAATCCCTTAACCACAAAACTAAAGCCTTATCGTATTCTACTGGCCTCTGGTTCTCCCAGAAGACAGCAATACCTGAAGGAGTTGGGTATTTCCTTTGATATTGTTAAAAATGAGGTTGAGGAAGTGTATCCCGATGATCTGAAAGGTGAACAAATTGCCATTTATTTAGCAAAATTAAAATCGGGTGCACTAAAAGATATCCTTAAAGAAAAAGACATTTTATTAACCGCAGATACGGTTGTATGGTTCAATGACCGTTCTCTGGCAAAACCAGCTGTTATTGAAGAAGCCAAACAAATGCTGAAGGAGCTTTCTGGTCAGTGGCATGAAGTGATCACTTCCGTGTGTTTTACCACGGTTGCAGAGCAGCGGATAGTAACATCTACTACCAGAGTGCGTATTAAAGAGCTTTCTGCTGAAGAAATTGACTATTATGTTGAGGTGTATAAACCATTCGACAAGGCAGGAGCCTATGGGATACAGGAATGGCTGGGTTCTATTGGCATTATAGAAATAAAGGGTTCTTATGTCAATGTAGTAGGTCTGCCAACAGATCTGGTATACAAAACGCTAATGGACATGGTTTCCTGAGTTCTTTAATGCACTTACCATTTCAGATTGTCCATATTTCTTCCATACGAGCTTTCATTTTATGTCAGTATTTAGTGCTATTATCCCCTATGCCAAGGTACTTACCGTTAAGACTACAAGAACTTATTCCATTATAAAGGCGTAATGGCGACAAAATGGAAATGAGGATGTATCTTTGCGGGATAATTGGAATCTAGTTTTACATGGAAGATTTTTTTGTTAGACATTATGATGAATTTATAAGTTCAGGCATTACCCTAATAGTTTTGATTATCTTGAAATTCCTTACCAACCAGACCATTAAAAAAGTTGGTACTCTTTCTGATCTAAATATCGCCAGGAGGCGTCTGGTTAGTAAATACTTCTCATTTGGATTTACTGCATTAGCCATCATTGCCTTAACTTTTATATGGGGTGTGAATATAAGAGAAATAGGACTCATAATGTCATCGGTATTTGCGGTTATTGGCGTTGCGATGTTTGCGCAATGGTCCATTCTTAGCAACGTAACTGCAGGAATAATTCTTTTCTTTTCCTTTCCATTTAAGGTTGGAGACCGCATTAAGATCATGGATAAAGAAATTGAAGATCCGGGTACCTATATCATTGAGGATATAAGGGCTTATCATATTCATTTGCGCAGAGAAAACGGGGAATTACTTACCTATCCCAATAATCTTATGCTTCAGAAGGCTGTGTGTGTCATAGGAGATGAGATCATTGAAAATGAAGGCAGTGACGCCGTTTAGCCTGTTAAAGAAGTTTTAAAATTGGGCCATAGCCTATTTATCTTTTTATCTTTGAGAACCGATCAAAAATGTTCCTTCATGCGCCACTACCTGTTATTTTCATTGAGTTTTCTACTAAGTATTGCTCTAAATTACGGTCAGGCTCCCAATAGATCGTCCTCCACTGACATATATCACAATCTTGAAAAGTTGAACTTCCTGGGCTCTGCCATGTACCTTGCAGCTCATCCCGATGATGAGAACACAAGGCTGATCTCGTATTTGTCCAATGAAGTGCATGCCAGAACTGCTTATCTTTCAATTACCCGGGGTGATGGGGGTCAGAATTTAATAGGTCCGGAACTAAGAGAACTTTTAGGGGTTTTACGTACCGAAGAATTACTCGCAGCTAGAAGAGTAGATGGTGGAAAACAATTCTTTACCCGGGCAAATGATTTTGGATATTCTAAACACCCGGATGAAACTTTGAAGATCTGGGATAAGGAAAAAGTATTGGGTGATGTAGTACATCTCATCAGGAAATTTAAACCAGATGTGATCATTAACCGTTTTGATCATCGAACGCCGGGCTCTACCCATGGCCATCATACCTCTTCAGCCATGCTAAGCGAAGAGGCATTTAGCCTGGCAGCAGATGCCAATGCATACAAAGAACAACTCCAATCAGTTGAACTCTGGCAACCTACACGACTATTTTTTAATACTTCCTGGTGGTTCTTCGGGAGTCAGGAGAATTTTGAAAAAGCAGATAAATCGAGATTGATCAATCTGGACATTGGAGTATATTACCCCATGTTGGGAATGTCTAACAATGAAATTGCATCTATCGCCAGCAGTCAACACCGATGCCAGGGATTTGGGAGACCAACCTTTCGGGGTTCTGAGCAGGAATATATTGAATTGCTAAAAGGCGAAATGCCGGTCAATGATCCTTCGAACCTATTCGAAGGTATAGACACATCCTGGTCCCGAATTAAAGGTGGTGAAGCCATTGGGGAAATCTTATATGCCGTTGAAGAGCAATTCAATTTTAAGGATCCCTCTACCCACCTGAATGACCTTGTGAAAGCGTATACTTTGCTTATAAATGTGGAGGATGATCACTGGAAACAGATTAAGCTGAATGAACTCGAAGATCTGATAGCTGCCATCACAGGACTTTATCTGGAAGCCTCAGCAGAAGCTCCTTATTCTAATCCCGGAAACTCTGTAAACGTGAATATTGAAGCTGTTAACAGAAGTAATACTTTAATACGATTAAAATCAATTTCTATAGGAGATAAGATTGCCGTTGAGCCAAAGATCACCCTGGATAATAATATAAAAAAGAATTTTACACTTCCGCTCAATGTATCATCCACAAAACGATTTACGAGTCCCTACTGGCTTTCAGAAAAAGGAAGTTTAGGAATGTACAGGGTAGATGAGTTTGAACTGATAGGCAGACCGGAAACTCCTGCAGCATTTATTGTAGAATTTTTAATTGAGATAAATTCTGTACCCGTAACAATTAAAAAACCCCTGGTATACAGATATTCTGAACCAGACAAGGGTGAACTCTATAGTCCTTTCGAGATTCTCCCTCCTGCCACCTCCGGGATTCGTGACAAGGTACTGATCTTTGCAGATGCTACACCAAGAGAAATTCCTGTGACTGTAAAGGCCCTGAAAGAAAATGTACAAGGAACTCTTCAACTTAGAGTACCTGAAGGTTGGAAAGTAGATACAACCAGCCTTCCGGTACAGATTGAAAAGAATGGGGATGATAAAACGTATTCTTTCTTAATTACGCCACCTGCAACGGAAAGTGAGGGCATCATTGCTCCTGTCCTTACTATTGACGGCACTGAAATATCGAAGGAATTGGTCACCATTGCCTATGATCATATACCTACCCAATCTGTATTGCTTCCCTCCGAAACAAAGGTTGTGCGCTTGAATATTGAAAAGGCAGGGCAGGATATTGGCTATATCATGGGTGCCGGAGATGAGGTACCGGAAAGTCTGGAACAAATAGGATATACGGTCCACCGCATAGATCCAATTGATATTCAGCCGGGGGCTCTAGATAAATATGATGCGATTGTGGTTGGCATACGAGCCTATAATGTTGTGGATGAATTAGAGTTCAAACAATCCTTCCTTTTAGAGTATGTAAAAAATGGCGGAAATCTTATTCTTCAGTACAATACTTCGGGGAGAACCGGACTTAAATTTGAGAACCTGGCCCCTTATTCACTGGAAGTTTCAAGAGACAGGGTAACCGATGAAAATGCGCCGGTAACCATCCTGAATCCAAAGCATCCAATGATGAATTTTCCCAACAAGATTGAACCCAAAGATTTTGAAGGTTGGGTTCAGGAACGCGGACTATACTTCCCCGATCAATGGGACCCAGCGTTTATACCGGTACTATCAATGGCTGATCCGGGAGAAACACCAAAAGAAGGTAGCCTTTTGATTGCCTCCTATGGAAAAGGAACGTACATTTATACCGGGCTCAGTTTTTTCAGGGAATTGCCGGCAGGCGTCTCCGGAGCATATAAATTATTCGCCAATATGCTTTCTCAGAATAAAGTTCAGCTAAACAAGGAAACTCCGGTAAAAGGAAAGTAATGGAAGAATCTAAAAAGTGGAAAAAAGAGTATTCATTGGTCCTCATCCTGAATATTCTCTATGTGCTAACCTTTTATTACATCATGATCTCTAACGCTTGATGCATGGGTAATTTAGACTGGTTCATACTTTCAGGCACCCTAATGTTTATTGTGATCTACGGGGTCTGGAAAACAAGGGGAAGCAAGAATGTCAGCGACTACGTATTAGGTGGAAAAGAAGCCCGCTGGTGGACAGTAGGTCTGTCGGTAATGGCTACGCAGGCCAGCGCCATTACATTCCTTTCTACCCCCGGACAAGCTTTCCATGACGGTATGGGATTTGTCCAATTCTATTTTGGCTTACCTCTGGCTATGATAGTGATCTGTATGGTCTTTGTACCTATCTATCACAAGTTAAAGGTATATACCGCCTATGAATTCCTTGAAAAGCGCTTCGATCTGAAAACCAGGTCTCTGGCCGCTATACTTTTCCTGATTCAACGGGGCTTAGCTGCCGGGATCACAATTTATGCTCCCTCTATCATATTGTCTGCCGTTCTGGGTTGGGATCTGCTAACACTGAACATCATGATCGGGATACTGGTGATCATCTACACTGTTTCTGGAGGAACGAAGGCGGTGAATGTAACTCAGAAGCAACAAATGATCATCATAATGACAGGGATGTTCATAGCTTTCTTTTTTATACTCGGCGCACTCCCCCCGGAAATTTCATTTGGAAATGCTTTAAAAGTGGCAGGTGCCAGTGAAAAATTAAATATCCTCGATTTCGATCTTAACGCTTCCAGCAGATATACTTTCTGGAGCGGAATCACAGGTGGCTTCTTCCTTGCTTTGGCATATTTTGGGACAGATCAAAGTCAGGTGCAACGCTACCTATCCGGTAAATCGGTTCGGGAAATGCAGCTTGGACTTATTTTCAACGGCATTTTTAAGATACCCATGCAATTCTTTATTTTGCTTGTTGGGATAATGGTCTTTGTCTTTTATCAATACAATCCTTCTCCCATCAATTTTAATCCAGCCGCCAGAATTGCTGTTGAGAATTCAGAATACGCGGAAGATTACAAAGAATTAGAAGAGAGACATAAGGAGATAGAGCTCGAAAAAACAATGGCGCAGGACGAGTTTTACGGGGCACTGCAGTTACATGAATACGCAGCTACCTTAGAGGCCAAGCAACATATCCTCGAAGTAAATCAAAAGGAGAAGGTAAATAGAGAAAGGGCCAAATTACTTATCTCCCAAGCCGATTCTCTGGTGCAGACAAATGATAAGGATTATGTATTTATACATTTTATTTTAAACAATCTGCCCAAAGGGTTGATTGGTTTATTGCTGGCAGTGATCCTCTCTGCTGCAATGTCATCTACTGCTTCAGAGTTAAATGCCCTGGGTACTATCAGCGCTCTCGACCTGTATAAAAGGAATAAAAAAAGTGAGTTAACTCAAGAACACTATGTAAAAGTATCTAAAGGATTTACACTCTTATGGGGAATTATTGCTATCTGCATA
>JABDQS010000054.1 GCA_013042125.1 Eudoraea sp. | reverse complement strand
TGGTGAGGACCTGCCCAGATATAAATGAAAATAAGGGACCAAAAGTGCACTATAGATAGTCGATAGGAATATATAGGTCTGTTGGCAGCCTTAGGTACAAAATAGTACATAAGTCCTAGGAAGGGGGTTGTAAGGAAAAAAGCCACTGCATTATGTCCATACCACCATTGTACAAGGGCATCCTGAACTCCTGCGTACACGGAATAGCTTTTGAAAGCCAATACAGGCAGTTCTAAGCTATTGAAAATATGAAGTACAGCTACGGTCACAAAAGTGGCCAGGTAAAACCAAATAGCGACGTATAGGTGGCGTTGTCTTCGCTTTATCATGGTTCCAATAAGGTTCCATCCAAAGGCCACCCAAACTACTGCAATTGCAATGTCAATTGGCCATTCCAGTTCGGCGTATTCCTTGGAAGTTGAATATCCCAAAGGCAAGGTAATAGCCGCTGCAACAATAATGGCTTGCCAACCCCAGAAATTGAGATTACTCAGGAAATCACTGAACATCCTCGCTTTTAAAAGTCGCTGTGTGGAATAGTAGACTCCTGCAAAGATGGCATTACCAACAAAAGCGAAAATGACCGCATTTGTATGCAATGGTCGTAATCTACCAAAGCTCAACCAGGAAATACCGTCGGTCAGATTGGGAAAGAGAAACAAAAAAGCCAGTAGGAGTCCTACCAGCATACCAACTATGCCCCAAAAAAGAGTGGCATAGATAAATTTCTTTACGATCTGGTTATCGTAACTAAACTGCTGTACTTCCATAATTATAACTGTTTTCTTTTAGAGTTTGGTAATTCGTTCTTGTCGTTAGGAAGGTTCTTACTGCTTTCTTTTGTAACTAGCTCATCCTCAAATAACATACGCACAGAGGGCGTATAGGAATCGTCGTATTGACCACTCTTTACTGAAAAGATAAAGGCTGCAAAAAAGACAACTGCTACCACAATACTGATAGTCAGCAACACATAAATAACACTCATACCTACCTGAATTCGCGTGTAAAATTAAAATTGCTTCAATCGTTAAAAAATGACAAAAGTCAGGTTTTATTATTTAATTTTTCTTCCAAGCAGGTTTGTTGCCAAAGTGGTAAATGCTACAATACTAATGGAACTCAAGGGCATAAGTATGGCGGCTATTACCGGTTCTAACTGACCCGTGACTGCGAAATACAAACCAATTACATTATAAAGGAGGGACAGTACAAAACTCAATTTAATGATCTTAATAGCCTGTTTGGAAGCTCCGATATATTGAGAAAGATATTTGAATTTACTAGCGTCGAGGATCCCATCACACGCAGGCGAGAACACATTTATATCCTCAGATATGGCAATACCTACATTGCTTTGGGCCAGGGCGCCCGCATCATTGAGACCGTCTCCCACCATCATAACTTTCTTCCCCTGATCTTGCAGTTCCTTAACAAAGAAAAGCTTGTCATCTGGTTTTTGATTGAAGTACATGGGAATTAAACTAGGCAATAAAGCTTCCAAACGATGTTTTTCCCCTTCATGATCTCCGGATAACAACGCAAGTTCCATGTTCTTTTTTAGTTTCGTAAAAAGCTCTGAAATACCCGGTCTGTACTGATTTTGAAAAACAAAATGCCCTCTGTATTGGGTATTTGTGCTTAGATGTACAACCGTCTGATCAGATGCATCTGAACTGCAATTATCCACAAATGATGCCGATCCCAGTTTCAGTTTTTGATCTCCCTTACTGCTATAAAGCCCTTTGCCTACGTATTCCTGGTAGTCGTCTAGCGTCATTATGTCCTGGTCTTTCAGAAGTTTGTAGAGTGATCTGCTCAAAGGATGATTAGAAGCCCTCAGCGTACTCTTCAACAAGGATTTTTCCTCTTTGCTCAGGGCAGAACCTTCATAAACAATGGTATCATGGGACCTGGTTGACAGTGTCCCTGTTTTGTCGAAAATAGCCGTATCAATAGTTGCCAATTGCTCTATGACCCCTGAATCTTTAAGATAGAATTTCTTTCTCCCGAATATCCGCAGCATATTCCCGAGGGTAAAAGGTGCCGAAAGGGCTATTGCACAAGGACAGGCAATGATAAGTACAGCTGTAAAAACATTCCAAACCTTTGTGGGATCATTAAATATCCAAAAGAACGTAGCACTAAAAGCTATGAGTAATACGACGAGCGTAAAACGCTTTCCGATACTATCTGTAAGTGTCTGAAAGGAACTTACATTATCTTTATTGAATACAGCCTGACTCCATAATTGAGTTAAATAACTTTGAGAAACGTTCTTTAATGCCAGCATTTCCATGGCACCCAATAATTGCTTTCCTCCGGCAAATACCTTTTCACCTACTTCTTTTTTTACCGGTGTGGCCTCTCCTGTTACAAAGCTGTAATCTATTTCCACCGGTCCTTTCTGAAGCAGTCCGTCTACCGGGATCAGTTCCTCATGGCGTATAAGTATCCTGTCCCCTTTCCTGATCTCATAGACCTGTATGGTCTCTTCTTTATTCTGCTCTAACAGACGGGTTACGGCAATGGGGAAATAGGACTTGTAATCTCGTTCAAAAGAAAGAAAGGCATAGGTCCTTTGTTGAAAATATTTACCCAGAAGCAAGAAAAATATCAAACCACTTAAGCTATCAAAAAATCCGCTGCCCCAATCGAATAATATCTCGAGGGTGCTTCTGATAAAAAGCGTCAGGATACCGAGAGCAATGGGGACATCTATATTCAGATGGCGACTTCGCAAGCCTTTGAAGGCTGAAATTAAATAGTCTCTTCCGGCGTAGAAAACTACAGGTAGAGAAAAGGCGAACATCAACCACCTGAAAAGAGGCTTGTACTGGTCTAACCAAAATTCGTTTACCTCAAAATACTCAGGGAAGGAAAGAAACATAATATTTCCAAAGGCAAAGCCTGCGATCCCTAACTGATAGATCAGGGTTTTGTTCTGTTTTTTTTCCTTCCGGTCATAGTTCTCCAGGGATATATTGGGTTCGTACCCAATGCGTGTAAGCAGAAGCACAACTTCTTTCAAGGAGATCTTGCTGCTTTCAAAGTTTATCCTGACTGTCTTTTTTGGAAAATCGACCTGCGATTGCAAAATTCCGGGTGCTATTTTATGAAGATTTTCCAGGATCCAAATACAGGAGCTGCAATGGATCGCAGGTATAAATAAATTTATTATCTGGTATGTACCATCATTGAACTCCAACAATTTTTCAGCGATCGAGGGAGTTTCCAGGTAATCGTATTTGCCTTTTGCAATATTGGGAGTACTTCCGGCGGCAGCCTGAAGTTCATAGTAATAACCAAGATCGTGTTCGTCAAAGATCTCGAAAACGGTTTTACAACCATAACAACAGAATGGCTTATCCTTGAAGTGAATGATCTGATCATCACAAGGATCACCGCAATGATAGCAGTATGTGTTATCCATACATTTGCTTTATACCCGGGCACAAAGATGCAGATTGCCTCTATTCAAAAATATGATTTTAGTCAGTTTTCTAAAACCTTACGTAAATACTGGTTATTCTATCGAATTGAATCGTCATAAAATCAGTTAAATACCATGGACAGGTGTTTAAAATACATTAATTTAGTTGGGTGTAATTTTAGTTGAATGAAAGATAGATGTGAGAATTGTATAATTAGACAATTTAATTCCTTGCGCGCCATGAGCAAAGAGGAATTAAAGCGTGTTTCCGATTCCAAGATTTCAAAGTCTATTAAGAAAGGTCAGTCTATTTTTGAGGAAGGTGAAAAGCTAAATGGCGTTTTCTGTGTCCGTGCAGGTGTATCTAAACTTTCCAAATTAAGTGCCAATGGGAAAGATCAGATAGTAAAATTGGCAAGCAAAGGAGAGGTGATGGGGCAGAGATCCGTTATAGCGGAAGAATCCTCTAACCTAAGTGCAGTAGCCGTTAGTGATATGGAAGTATGTTTTATTCCTAAGGAAGGCATTGTTGATACGCTGCACAAGAATCCTGACTTTACCGTAGAAGTTTTACGGCATATGGCACATGATCTGCGTGAAGCCGATGATGTGATCGTAAATATGTCGCAAAAATCAGTAAAACAACGAGTGGCAGAAGCATTCCTGTATCTCAAAGAGAGTTTTGGAGAGGATTCAGAAGGCTTCCTGAGCGTAACCCTTTCCAGGGAAGATATAGCTAATGTTGTAGGGACAGCTACCGAGTCTTGTATCAGGATCATCTCCGAATTTAAAAAGAAGGGCTATATCAAAACCTCAGGGAAAAAGATTGGTGTTGCCAATGAAAAAAAACTTCGCGATCTGGTAGAAGGATTTTAAAAAAGCATAACAACCATTACTGCTGTTTACACCAACACTTTATAAGATTTATCCTGCACTATTCCGCAAGGTACTGTAAAACCTGATAAAAGTCATTGTTTAGACCTATAATGGGGCCTACTTTTACCCCTGTTGAAGTAGAAAAAAGCCCATGAAGAATATCTTATTACCTACAGATTTTTCCGAGAATTCCTGGAACGCCATCAGGTATATATTAGAATTGTACAAAGCAGAACCCTGCACCTTTCATATATTGAATACCTATACTCCTGTAATTCCAAACAATAGATTTATGGCCTCTAGTTTACAGCCGAGTATTATTGACGAGGGGAGTAAGGAAACTTCTACCAGGGGACTTGATAAAATTTTAAAGAGAATCAGGAAAACCTATAAAAATAAGAATCATACTTTTAAGACCATATCCTCTTTTAGTCTTTTGATAGATGAGATCAAGAATATAATTGATACTGAATCTATAGACCTTATTGTTACGGGGACAAAAGGTGCCTCCGGGATCGATGAGGTATTTTTAGGAAGCAATACGGTGCGTATTATAAAGTCGATCAGAAATTGTCCGGTTCTTACTATTCCACAAGGATTTAATTACTTAGAACCTCAGGAGATCGTTTTTGCGACCGATTTTAAACGGTATTACAGTATCTCAGAACTTCTTCCCTTGATAGACCTTGCAAAAAGTTTCAAGGCCACCATAAGAGTAGTCTATGTTCAAAGTGAGATCAAGGCGCTGTCGGAGATACAACAATTCAATTTAAATATGCTTAGAAAGTACTTTGAAGGTATCGATCATTACATACATACCGTTTCAGCACTCAACTCCGTTTCCAGGACCCTTGAAGTATTTGCTGATGAGCTGGATATTCACTTGCTGGCAATGTTAAATTATCAGCACAGTTATATGGAACGAATAACCAGAGAACCCGTGGTTAAACAAGTTGCTTTTCATACGCAGGTGCCGTTACTGGTGATCCCGGAATTGGGAATGAATGCACCGGCCCACCTCACAAAAGAAAAGGAATTCCAGGAAGTTAAATAGACTATTCCCTAATTGGTAAATCTTCGTAGAAGTCTTTGAAGGTCTTATCTGTGGTATAGTTATCTGTCAATACCTTATAGACCATATAAACGATCATTATCTGTCCTAAGACAGTTACATAGAATACCCAGTTAAAAGGAAAGTTCATAGCCGCCATTATAGTCACGGTAAGTAAAACAAGCGTTGTGACGCCCACCCAGAACATAGCAGAAGTTTTCATATCTCTTTTTTTGATAAAAATAAGACTTATGGGGAATACAATATGTTAAGAAAGTGGCAAAATCTTACTACTGCCGGCCATTAGTTTACGCCGGAATTCATCCAAAACTTGTCCTCAGCAGGGATCCCCTTATTTTTTTGAAGTTGAAAAGGATTAAAGGATCTCTTTACAAAAAGATACCAGGCACTAGATGAGATAGTAGGGGTAATGTCCGTGTGATCCCATAAAAAAGAGGCGCCAAAATTTGTTCCGTGATTAGTTGTGTATGGAATTCCTATGCCACCTTCATTGGTAGCACTATTTATAAAGGTCTCTTCTATATTCAGAACGATATTTTCGGCATTACTTGATTGTGCCGCAGCCTTGAAAGCCATAGCCATCTGAGCAGTACCTTCTAACCAAACAACGTCCTTATCATCATCGAAACAATAACCGCTAATTACTTTTCCATGAGTGGTTGATGTTTGAGAATTTAAAAAGCGATTGGCCTTTGTAAGGATCTCTTCCGGGAAATCTTCAAGGATCATATATCCCAGAGAGTAAAGATCCAATGCATAGTTATATGCCGGATTTTGAGTTTGAGTGATCAGTACTTCTTCATTAACATCCCAGCGCTGTTCTTCCAGGAATTGTAGAATACCCATATGAAAATCATCAAAACCGGGAACTGCATTATAAGCAGTAATTATTCCTTCTGTTACTTTGGGAATTAGGGTTCCATCCTCATTGATCCCTCCTTTTAGGCCACCATCCTGTTCTTGTAATGAACGCAGGTAATTCTCCAGTTCAAAAGCTAAATGTTCATATTTATAAGACTTTGTCCTTTCATGGTAATTATTAACGGCTAGCAACAACCAGGCATTGTCACCCATCCATATACGGGATCCGTTTTCACCGGATATTTCGCGGTATTGAAAAAATCCACCGTTGTTTCCATAAAATTCTGTTTCCAATTGTTGATCAAAATAATCTAGGATCATTTCTGCACGGGCTATATCCCCTTCGGCAAGAAAGGCAAGAGCGGCCAGTGCATTATCATATAAGGATACAAAATTTGTGTTTTCTGCACTTTCAACTAAACCATTATCCGCTTGCATATGCGCCATCCATGCATAAACCTGTTCTGGTGACGATGATTGAGCAGCTGTATTTATATCCACAGCAGGAATATCCACAACCTTTATCACAGGAATAGGGTGGTCATAGATTGTTGTTACATCTTCCATACAAGAAAGTAGGGAGAAGACAGGTACCAATAGCATTAGAAATTTAGATTTCATAGTAGGTTAATTTTCGATCTGATGCGGGAACAAGATCTTTCATAAAATAACAGGGATAAGACGGTATTACTATGCGTTCCCGACCAACGGCACAGGAAATTCGACCAATTTTTGACCATTGTACACCACGTCCGACTTTTGAGTTTGTCATCTGTTTCTTACAAGTTTGACTAATCGTACAACTGTGCAGTTCGTCGATGTTTTATTAGGATATTTCGCTTTGGAATCATGATATTTAGATATTTCTTGTGTAGGTTTTGACATTTAGAAGGACAGAAAGGGCGAAATATGCAACGGATTCAACAGGAAATCCAAAACCTTTGTTATCTTTGCCTTGTTGTGTTGGGCTTCATTTAATTGAAGCCAGGTGTTGAAAACTAATATATTAGTTTCAGCCAATGAAAGGCTTTCCAAGTTGGGAGGCTTTTTTCTTTTTATACCTTTTCACTCTTTTTTTTCAATAGTGAAATGCCTTTCCATTCCGAAATATCTTTCAGGTAGAAATTTTAAAGAACCTTCAATTTGTCGTAATTTTAGGCTAGAATATTAATCCAGTTTTTCATGCCACGATATCACACTTTAGGTACCATTCCACATAAAAGACATACAACTTTTAAGAAGCCCGATGGTACTTTGTACTACGAGCAATTATTTGGGACCATAGGTTTTGATGGAATGTCTTCATTAATGTATCACGTGCATCGGCCCACCCAGGTAAAAAATATCATTAAAACACAAGACATCGCACCAAAGGCTGCGGTGGAGTATCACGTGAAGTCGCGTTTACTAAAAGGATTAGAACTTCCTACTGAAGACGACTTTCTGATCAGTAGAAATGTCATACTGTTTAATTCGGACGTGCATGTGGCGCTCGCTGCACCCAGAAAGTCCATGACCGACTATTTCTACAAAAATGCAGATGCGGACGAACTGTTATTCATTCATAAAGGCTCCGGAACCTTAAAAACATTCTTGGGAGAGATTGCCTTTGCCTATGGAGATTACATAATGATACCACGAGGAATGATCTATCAGATCCATTTTGACAGTGAAGATAACCGGATACTTATTACAGAATCATATCACCCAATTTACACGCCAAAACGATACCGGAACTGGTTTGGCCAACATCTGGAGCATTCTCCTTTTTGCGAACGCGATTTCAGATTACCCTCAAATCTGCAAACTCATGATGAAAAGGGGGAGTTTTTGATCAAAGTAAAAAAACAAGGTCATTTACACCACCTGGTGTATGCCACACATCCTTTCGATGTGGTAGGCTGGGATGGATATAATTATCCATATGCCTTCTCCATTCACGATTTTGAGCCTATTACCGGAAGGGTACATCAACCGCCACCGGTTCACCAGACCTTTGAGACTTCTGCCTTTGTGGTTTGTTCTTTCTGCCCCAGGTTGTATGATTATCACCCACAGGCAATTCCTGCCCCTTACAATCATTCCAATATTGATTCGGATGAGGTGCTATACTATGTTGATGGCGATTTCATGAGCCGTAAAGGGATCGATAAAGGTTATATTTCCCTGCACCCTGCGGGTATTCCACATGGGCCTCATCCCGGTACTTATGAAGCGAGTATCGGTAAGAAAGGCACAGAGGAACTGGCCGTAATGATAGATACTTTCAGACCATTACAGCTTACACAAACCGCCCTTAATTTAGACGATGGGAAATATTTTAAATCCTGGTTAGAGTAAGGTAATTTCATGCATGATATAATGCAGCATTGAGGCTGCTAATTTTGCTGTTTGGTCATCCCTGTCATGGGAAGGATTCATCTCTGCCACGTCAGCGCTTATCAGTTTTTTGGATCGGATTATAATTCCCAAACTCTCGAACAAGATATCTGGTGAAAACCCTAATGGGGAGGCAGCGCTTACGCCAGGCGCATACGCCGAGGAGAACCCATCCATATCAATAGTAAGGTATACTGCATCTACCTTGGCGAGAAAGGTTTCGATCACTTTTTTCACTTGTGCAACATGCTTCATTGTAAATTCAGCACTGGATACATAGCGAACACCAAGTTTTTCTGCAGTTCTAAATAATTCTCTGGAATTGGCCTCCTTTCTGATCCCAAGACATAGGTAATGAAATGGGGAATTCTGTTGCACACATGCTTGAGCAATTTGATAGAATGGGGTGCCCGAATTATTTTCTGCTTCATTCTTTCTAAGATCAAAATGAGCATCAAAGTTTATGATGCCTAAGGTTTGGTTTTTACCCAAATAGTCTCTTAATCCGCAATAATGCCCATAAGCTATATCATGACCCCCCCCGAGCAGCAGAGGAAATGTCTTGTTGTTTAAAATAATTTGAACCTGTTTCTGCAGGGCTTGCTGCGTAGCTTCCATATCCCCATCCAAACAATCAAAATTACCTAGGTCATAAAATGAAACCCTATCCGGCAGATGATTGGACAGTCTGCCCAATTGGGCTCGGATAGCATCCGGACCTTTGGCCGCACCGGGCCGACCTAAATTTCTTTTTACTCCTTCATCACAGGCATATCCCAGGAGCGCAAATGACTTTTCATTTACTGCACCGGACAATTCGTCCATGGCATTGTGTAATATTATTTTTTCATGAAGATATTCTTGCGTATTAGTAGCTCTGCCTGTCCAATTATTGGGCAGCGGTTTTGAGTAATGAGCTTTCATATGCTATAGCTAAGGTTTATCTTTTATTTAAAAAGCCCTTTCAGTACAGTTTTTTCTACCAAAGAGGGTAAGGTTACTTTCAAGGTATCGGTTCGTTCCATTTCTCTTTTTATAGCAAAGAGGGCTTCTTCGTTTCTTGCCCAACTTCGGCGGGCAATGCCGTTGTTCACATCATAGAACAACATACTTTTTATCCTGGTTGAAGCTGCCTTTGTACCATCGAGCACCATTCCAAATCCACCATTGATCACTTCGCCCCAACCAACACCTCCTCCATTATGGATAGACACCCAGGAGGCACCCCTAAAACTATCCCCAATAACGTTATGTATGGCCATATCTGCTGTAAACTTGCTCCCGTCGTAAATATTACTGGTCTCCCGAAAGGGAGAATCCGTACCACTCACATCGTGATGGTCCCTTCCTAAAACAACCGGCGCATTAAGTTCACCTTTATGGATGGCTTCATTAAAAGCCAGTGCAATAGCTGTTCTCCCTTCAGCATCGGCATATAAAATACGGGCCTGGGAACCTACTACAAGTTTGTTCTTTTCGGCTTCTTCTATCCAGCGGATATTATCCTGCATTTGCTGCTGAATTTCTTTTGGAGCCTTATTTTTTATCTTTTCCAGTACGCTTAACGCGATGGTATCTGTTCTTCTAAGATCTTCAGGATCGCCCGAGGTACACACCCATCTAAACGGCCCAAAACCATAGTCAAAACACAGGGGACCTAAAATGTCCTGCACATAGGATGGATATCTAAAATCTATCCGATTTTCTGCCATAACCTCGGCCCCAGCCTTGGACGCTTCCAGGAGAAAGGCGTTACCGTAATCAAAAAAGTAGGTGCCTCTTTCTGAATGCTTGTTTATAAGGTCTGTTTGTTTGCGAAGAGATTCCTGTACCTTTTCTTTAAATTGTCTGGGATCGTCTACCATCATGGCATTCGATTCTTCAAAGGATAGTGTGGCAGGGTAATATCCTCCGGCCCATGGATTATGAAGGGAGGTTTGATCCGATCCAAGGCTGATAAAAATATCTGCCTCATAAAACCGTTCCCAGACATCTACCACATTCCCAACATAAGCGAGTGATACCGTCTCACTTTTTTCCATGGCTTCTTTGGTTCTTTTTACAAGTGCGTCAAGGGAGTAATGTAGCTCATCTACCCAGCCTTGCTCGTGTCTTTTTTGTGCAGCATCCGCATTCACTTCAGCGCAAACCGTTACACATCTTGCAATGTTTCCGGCTTTTGGCTGTGCACCACTCATGCCGCCTAATCCTGAGGTCAGGAATAATTTACCTTCAGAAGATTCTCCTTTTTTCAGGACCTTTCTAAATGCATTCATAACCGTGATGGTGGTTCCATGAACTATCCCTTGCGGACCAATGTACATATAGGAGCCGGCAGTCATTTGTCCGTATTGGGTAACCCCAAGGGCATTGTATCGCTCCCAGTCATCTGGCTTCGAATAATTCGGGATCATCATCCCATTGGTAATCACTACCCTGGGCGCCGATCTTGAAGAGGGAAAGAGACCCATGGGATGACCGGAATACATGTGAAGGGTTTGTTCCTCGGTCATGGTAGCCAGGTATTGCATGGTGAGTACATACTGAGCCCAATTCTGAAATACGCCGCCATTACCTCCATACGTGATCAGCTCATCCGGGTGCTGGGCAACAGCCGGATCCAGGTTATTTTGTATCATCAGCATAATGGCTGCTGCTTCCATGGAATTAGCAGGGTATTCCGAAATTGGCCTGGCATACATTGGGTATGCGGGTTTAAACCTGTACATATAGATACGGCCATATGTTTCAAGTTCATCTGCAAACTCCGGAGCTAGTTCCCGATGCCATTTTGAGGGAAAATATCGCAAGGAATTTTCTATGGCAAGAAGTTTCTCTTCTTTGGAAAGGATCTGTTTTCGGTTTGGAGCATGACTTTGACTACTTCGCAGCGTTGGTTTTGGAGGTAGTTCCGCTGGAATACCCTGAAGGATCTGCGAATTAAAGTCGGTAGTCGTTGAATTTTTCATTCAGTAAAATTCTACAAATTTGAATAAACAAGGGCTCCCTTCTTTATCACCGAGGAAGGTTGCAAATTACCCTGATGATATAAGATCTCCCGGTGATCACGAGTTTTAAATAAAGCAAGGTCTGCCAACATTCCCTGGGTGAGTACCCCCCGGTCTTTCAGCCCCAAAGCAGTGGCCGCTCTGTATGTAATTCCTGCTAGTACTTCAGCAGTAGTTAACTTTTCGAATGCTCCGAGAATGGCCGCCTGCGTCAGCAATTGTCCCATAGGAGCCGATCCCGGATTATGGTCGCTTGCAATGGCAACCGCTGCGCCGGCATCTAATAAGGCCCTTGCAGGCGTAAAATTACAACCCAGGCCCAATGAGGCCCCGGGCAGGGCCACGGCGATCACATCGCTTTTTGCCAGGAGATTGATTTCTTTTGAAGTACTGGCCTCCAGGTGGTCTGCACTGAGGGCTTTGTGGTGAACTGCCACTTCACTGCCTCCCACACTAAACTGATCTGCATGAACGGTAATATCGAAACCAAGGGCAGAAGCCTTCTCAAAATATGGTGTTATGTCCGCCCTGGAAAATGCCCCTTCTTCAATAAAGGCATCTACCCTTGGCGACAGGTTTTCTTTTTTGATCTTTGGCAGTAGTTCATTTGCCATCATTTCCAGATACTCTTCCTTGTTACCATCAAAATCCTTTGG
>JABDQS010000049.1 GCA_013042125.1 Eudoraea sp. | reverse complement strand
TTGTTTGCCCTGTGAGGAAGTGTTGCATATGTGGCGGGATTATGAAACACGAACATCGCGTACAAGCGAACACTATGCCCAAAATTATTTCCTGGACCTGAAGCTTCATTATTTCTTGAAACTAGATTGGCAATCTAATCGTCCATTGGTAATATGGGGCGCAGGGAGCAAAGGTAAGACCTTAGCGAAACTGTTGAGTAAGCAGAAAATCCCTTTTTACTGGGTGTGTGATAATCCAAACAAAATTGGAAAAAAGATCTACGGACAATCACTAAGATCGTATACCGAAATTGGGAAGATGAAAAAGCCTCAGAGTATAATTACCGTTGCTAATACAGAGGCTCAGAAACAGATACGTGATTTTTTAGAGGATCATTCCCAGCAGGACATAAGCGACTTTTTTTTCTTTTGCTAGGGTCCGGGGCTTTAATAAATTTTAGGTTCACACATTTTCTATTAATATTCCCAAGGTCTTTACTCCTCTTAAAAATTGAGTATATTTACCAAATGTTAATAGGGAATGTTGTTTAAATATCCGCAACTACTTTGGGCTTTACTGCTCCTCCTACTTCCGATATTAGTTCATCTTTTACAACTTAGAAAATTTAAGAATACCCCATTCACAAATGTAAAACTACTTCAAAAGGTAGTGGCTAAATCACAGCGAAGTCAGTCCTTAAAACGATGGTTGCTGTTGTTTACCAGAATGGCTCTTTTTGCGTCTTTGATCTTTGCCTTTACTCAGCCTTTTATGGCAAGTACTACGGCTTTACAGGAGCAGGAAATGGTAATTTATCTGGATAATTCCCATAGTTTACAGCTTCGGAAGGACAATAGTTCTTTATTAGACGAGACCATTCAGGAATTTATCGATGTGATCCCAAGGGAAGCCATATTTACTCTTTTTACCAATGATGAGGAATTCAAGGATGTCACCATCAAGGACATCCAAAATACACTCCTTCAACTCCCCTTTAGCTCCAATCAGCTCACCCTGGAAGATATTTTACTAAAAAGTGGCACCTTCTTCAACCAAAGAGGAAATACTGTAAAAAAGCTCGTCATATTTTCCGATTTTCAAAAATCGATGGCTGGAAATATTCGGGATTCTATTAATGAAATTGAAAAATATTTTGTTCCACTCCGTGTGGAAAATATGAGCAACATATCAATAGACTCCCTCTATATAGAAACCGGCAATTCTCCTGAAAAGAACCTGGTGGTCCTTGTCTCCGGCAGTTCAGAATTCGAATCAACTCCTATCTCGGCCTACAATGGTGAGTCGCTGATCGCTAAATCGGCGGTAAAATACAACCCGGATGGGAAATCAAAGATCGTCTTTACCCTTCCTGCGGAGGAAGAAATTAAAGGAAGAGTAAGCATTTCAGATATGGGTCTGGCTTATGACAATGAGTTGTTTTTCAATATTAATACACGGGAAAAAATAAAAGTACTGGCCCTTGGCACTGGGGATGATCTGTTTTTACGAAAATTATTTAGTGATGACAGGAGTGAATATATTTCGGAAAATGAAGAAGAACAGGCTATATCCTTACTTGCCTCACAAGATCTATTAATACTTAATGAGCTGGCTTCTGTATCAACACCCTTAGAAACAGCCATAAAAGACTATTTGCAACTGGGTGGAAGTATGCTGGTTATCCCTTCCCGGGATATGATCGGCAGGGACTTTAATAGCTTGCTGTCTGGCTATGGATTCTCTTATGGCGCTAAAGTGGAAGTGCCTCAGGAAATTACCGGGATCAATTACGCACATCCACTATTTGTAAATGTATTTAAAGATAGGATCGAAAACTTTCAATATCCCAATGTTACCCGGTATTATACTTTAAATGGAAATGCCTCCGAGATCTTGTCCTATGCGAATGGAGCACCTTTCATGGCAAGTAAAGAAGATGTTTATGTTTTTACGGCATCCCTAAATATTGCAAATTCTAATTTTAAAAGTTCCCCCTTGGTAGTTCCAAGTATTTATGCCACAGCGTTGCAAAGCAGAAAATTAGCGGCACTATATTACAGTATGGGCCGAGAAAATAGTATAGATATCCCTGAGCTGATGCAGCAAGACAAAATAATCAGCGTTCAAAAAGAAGGGGAACAATTTATTCCAATGCAACGATCTGTTGGTCAAAAAACCAGACTTTGGTTCTCGGAATACCCTAAAGAACCGGGCACGTATGAGTTAAATAACACTGAACAGCAAAGATCTTTGAGCTTCAATTATTCAAGAGATGAGAGTAATTTGTCATATCTCGGTCTGGAAGCAATGGAAGGGGTAACCATAAGTAGTTCTGCCTCTGAACTATTCAACGAATTTGAAAATGCTAATGCAGTAACGAGCCTTTGGAAATGGTTTGCTATTTTAGCACTGCTTTTTATTCTGACAGAAGTAATCATTCAAAAAGTACTTACATGAACATACTGCTTAAATCAGCAACTATCCTCGACGAAGACAACCGTGGATTGCATCAAAAAGTACGAGATTTATGGATCAGAAATGGGAAAATTGAAAAGATCGCTGCTTCCATAAAAGCAGATGCCAGGACCAGAGTAATAAGCTTTCCTAACCTTTATGTATCTAAAGGTTGGATAGATTGTAGCGTAAGTTTTGGAGAACCGGGATATGAAGAACGTGAAACACTTGCAAATGGAATTAAGATCGCTGCCCACAGTGGTTTTACAGATATCGTATTAAACCCCAATACCAAACCAATACCCGATACGAGTGGAGATGTGGTTTTTTTAAAGAAAACTGCAGGTGACAAAGGGGCAAGAGTACATCCTATGGGGGCTCTTACTATGCAAAGCGCAGGTATAGATCTTGCTGAGCTATACGATATGAAGAATGCTGGTGCTGTAGCATTTTACGACTTTAAAAGGCCGGTAATGAACTCCAACTTATTAAAGATAGCCTTGCAATATGCACAAGGATTTGATGGTTTGGTACTCTCCTACCCTATGGATCTGTCTATTGCAGCTAAAGGAATGGTGAATGAAGGAGGTATGTCAACAAAACTCGGATTAAAAGGAATCCCTTCTTTTTCCGAAGAGATCCAGATAGCACGCGATCTGTTTATACTGGAATACACCGGAGGTAAACTCCATATCCCAACCATTTCTACAGCCAATGCAGTGAACCTGATCGCCGAAGCCAAGAAGAAAGGATTAGATGTGAGCTGCAGTGTAGCCCTTCACAACCTTTACTTCACGGACGAAGTCCTGGATGAATTTGAAACCAATTATAAGGTATTGCCCCCGCTTCGCACAAAAAAGGATGCAGAAGCTTTAAAAAAAGGATTAAAGAGCGGGGTTATCGATATGGTCACCACAGATCATCTCCCTATGGATATTGAAGAAAAACGCGTAGAGTTCGATCATGCAGCCTTTGGGTCCATAGGTCTCGAATCGGCTTTCGGAATTCTAAATTCAATTTTTGATACGGAAACTTCTATCAGGTTCCTTACCAAGGGAAGAGAACGATTTGGTCTAACGCCTGTTTCTATAAAAGAAGGGCAGACCGCCAACTTAAGCCTTTTTACCCCTGAGGGGAAGAAGGAAATCAAGAAAGAAGACCTTCAATCAACCTCAAAAAACAGCATGTTCATTGGTCAGAAAGGAAAAGGAAGTGTTTATGGTGTTATTGTAAATGACCAATTACTTTTGGCTTAAAGAAATAAGAAATACTGGGATGAACACACAAGAGATCAAGGAAGGAAAGGCAGCAGCAATAACATCCTATATAACTATCGTTGGGGCCTTGATTGCCATGTCTATGAACTCGGAACCAAAGAATGCCTTTGCTAGATACCACACCAGGCAGGCTTTTGGACTGCATTTGGTTTTTCTGGGTTGTGCGCTATTCCTCAGCGTCTGGTTCTCAAAATACGCCTGGATGGCTCTTTATATTTTTTACTTTGTGATGTGGTTCTATGGATTTTTAGGCGCTATAAGCGGCAAATTGAACCCTATGCCCGTTATAAGTCCCTACTTTCAGAAATGGTTCACTTTTATTCAATAACATGACTACCCTCCCCTTATCTCTTGAGCACCTTGTTCGTCCTCCAAAAGTAGAATCCAATAAAGCAGCTGCCCTCTTTTTATTTCATGGCTATGGCAGCAATGAAGAAGATCTATTTTCTTTTGCGCCTGAACTGCCACCTGAATTATGCGTTATTTCTGTGAGGGCACCTTACCCAATGCACCCTTATGGTTATGCGTGGTATGCCATTAATTTTGATGCTAATTTTGGTAAATGGAGCGATGTAGAGCAGGCAAAGGAATCTGTAGGTAGAATGGTGACCTTTATCCGTGAAGCAATAGAAGCTTACCATTTAGATACTGATAAGATATCGCTATTAGGATTTAGCCAGGGCACCGTACTTAGTCTTGCTGTTGCGCTTACATATCCGGAAATGGTGCGTAATGTAATAGGTCTCAGTGGTTACATAGATGAGAATACGCTGGTGGAATCGTATAAAGAGAAGGATCACAGTCATCTTAAGATGTATATCTCCCACGGTAAAATAGATCCTGTTAT
This sequence comes from Eudoraea sp., assembly GCA_013042125.1. Classification (GTDB taxonomy): domain Bacteria; phylum Bacteroidota; class Bacteroidia; order Flavobacteriales; family Flavobacteriaceae; genus Muriicola. Next base: position 3,165 of record JABDQS010000049.1, on the reverse strand, counting down.
CCCTTTCTCATGGGCCCAGAGAACGCCCCCTTTCTTGGAAAAATTGGGCGTAGATTTCACCTTTGAAGAATTTCCAACAGGACATGGGGTGTCTCGAGAAAATTTCTATGCGATGAACGCATGGTTAAAAAGCCATATTTAGTTGCTTCGGGTATATAACAAATAATCTGCCAGCGAAAAATCAATAGACAAATTATCCTTCAACTCATATTGGATAAATAGTTCTCCCCAGTATTTACCATCAGAATAGTCTGCTATGATCCATTTGTGATTTAAAACCTTGATCTTATTGATCTTGAAATCATTTTCCATGCCTTCGTATGGAATTAAAGGATTATCTCCTTCTGTTTCATTGGTCTCCAATAATTTATCTGCTATATACCGGGCAGGATCTTCAAGTGATAGATGATCGTAATAAACAAGGGCATCGTCATTGTTTTCCAACGAAAAATACTGAAGGTCCAGCACTTTAAGTTGGGTGGTTCTGACGGAATCCTCTAATTGTTCTATGGTGAGCTTCAATTCTGTATTCTTTTCATCACCGGCAGCTACTCTTTTTGCACCACTCACATATAGGTAAAGTGCTATCAAAGAAGAGAAAATAAATAAATACAAAAATATCCTAGTTTTCATTCGTCTATAGTTACAATTAAATTATCGTAGGCCAGATATACATTCTCAGGAAGTGACTTTTCCACCTCTTCATGAAACCCCATATAATGACTGATATGGGTAAAATAAGCTCTTTCCGGTTGTACCTTTTTAACAAAGGCCAATGCCTCCTCAAGATTAAAATGTGAATGATGTGCATCTATACGTAATGCATTTACACATAACACTTTAACACCTTTTATCTTATCAATTTCTTTATCACTGATTGATTTAACATCCGTAAGATATGCCATGTCTTTTATGCGGTATCCGAAAACTTGTAAACGATTGTGATAAGCTTCAACAGGATGGGCATGTAAATTCCCAACCTGAAATGGTTGATCATTTTCCACAATATTAACTTTCACACCGGGTGCTCCCGGATATCGGTTGTTTTCAGAGAAGATATAATCGAACCTGATCTTCAAGGAATCAATTACCCTTTGATGGGCATAAATGGGGATATCTCCCTGACGAAAAAAGAAGGGTCGAATATCATCTATCCCCGCAGTGTGGTCTGAATGTTCATGGGTGAACAGAACTCCATCTAGTTTGGCCACCTTATGTCGTAACATTTGTTGCCTGAAATCGGGTCCGCAATCGATCACATAATTAAAATTGTCCCAGGAAATAAGAACTGAAACGCGTAGTCTTTTGTCCTTTGGATCTTTACTCAGGCACACCGGATGAGTACTCCCAATAACCGGGATTCCCTGCGAGGTTCCTGTTCCCAAAAAAGTCAATTTCAACAGCTCATCTATTTTATTCAAATTTATGACTTATTTATTTAAAAGATTGCCCATTCTTAGTAACTTTGTTTACCGTTAATCCTATTGAATGGCTTCAGTTTTAAATCAAGATCCTGCATTTGAAAACATCCCTTCCATTAAGGCCAAAACTCTCCGCATAAATCTTAACCCGGTTATTTACGGAACCTTCGCAGAAATAGGCGCGGGACAAGAGACTGCCAGGCACTTTTTTAGATCTGGTGGGGCCTCCGGTACCATTGCGAAGGCAATGAGTGCTTATGACAAAAAGTTTAGTGATGCCATTTACGGTATAGAAAAGGACGGGAGATACGTTACTCAAAGTCGGTTGGAAAAGATGCTTAGCCATGAAATGAATTTGATGGAAGAGCGTATCACCAGGGATGATCATCCGGACCGACTCTTCTTTACCTATGCTAACACGGTGGCTACCATAGATTTTTCAAAACGTTACAAAGGTCATGGATGGGTTGGGATCATGTTCCAATTGGATCCCAATCAAAAGGAATACGACGAAATAATATTACACCTGCGGTTCAAACAAAATGAAGCGCGTTTACAACAGGAAACATTGGGTATTGTTGGTGTAAATCTTATATACGGCGCCTTTTACAAGTACAATAAACCAAGAAAACTCTTAAAATACCTCTACGATCACCTGGACACGGATACGGTAGAGATCGATATGGTAAATTTTAACGGTCCTAATTTTAAGAATGTGGATAACCGTTTGATGAGCCTGCAGTTGATCAGGAATGATATGACCGATGCCGTAATGTTCGGTCCTGATGGAAACAACCTCTTACCGGCTGCTGTTCTATATAAGAAGAACATCCTGGCCCTGCGCGGTAGCTTCAGACCGGTTACCAAGGTAAATATGGACATGTTTCAGAAATCTTATGACATTTTCATTAGGGAACAAACGGTAGAAGAGGAAAATACCGTAGTAATGTTCGAAATAACCCTTTCCAATTTGAGGGCGTCCGGAGAAATAGATGAGCAGGACTTTATGGACAGAGCAGAATTATTATGCTCTCTTGGTCATACAGTACTAATCTCCAAGTTTCAGGAATACTACAAGCTTGTTGAATACCTTGGAAACTTTACCAAGGCGAGGCTTGGCCTTACAATGGGGGTGAATAATTTGGTGGAAATCTTCGACGAAAAATACTACAGGCACCTAAGTGGTGGTATTCTGGAAGCATTTGGAAAACTTTTCTTCAAAGATCTTAAGGTATACCTCTACCCTATGAAAAATCCTGAGACTGGACAGATCATGACCAGTAATAATATTAAGGTACACCCCAGGATGAAGGAACTTTACAAGTTCTTTAAATACAATGGTAAAGTAATGGACATCATTGACTATGATACGGAAATAATGGATATATTCTCAAGAGATGTCCTTAAAAAGATCACAAGTGGTGAAGATGGTTGGGAGGAAATGCTTCCTGAAGGTGTTGCCGATATCATCAAGAAGAAAAAGCTATTCAGCAAACACGCGATAGCTGAAAAAGAAGAAGCCTAAAAAAAGCCCTGATTGATGTCAGCGCTTTTTTTTATAGTAACCTTTTACTTATAGGATCTGAGCGGCATGATCCTTTGTTTTCACTTTATCAATTACCTTTTCTACAGTCCCGTCGCCACCAACAATAAAAGTAGTTCTGTGGATCCCATCATATTCTTTCCCCATAAATTTCTTCGGGCCCCATACTCCAAAAGCATTGATGACCGTATGATCCTCATC
>JABDQS010000042.1 GCA_013042125.1 Eudoraea sp. | reverse complement strand
TCTATTCGCAGGTCGAAGGAACCCTGGCAGGCACAATCACAGATCAGGAGGTGTATAATGAAGGGATAGTCTTTGCCGATGTGCGTTTGAAAAATACGGATATAAAAGTACAAACCAATTTCAGAGGTAATTTTGAAATAAAGGATATTGAAGCTGGCAACTATACGGTAGAAGTTAGTTATTTAGGCTATGAAACCCTGGAGATACCTGTTGTTATTCAAGGAAACGAAGTTACCATAGTAGCCAGTAGTATGGCTGCCAAACAATTGGGTATGGAAGACATGACCCTTTTAGATATTACGAAAAAAAATAATGACATCCCGGATCCGGTGTATTCCGGCATCCCTAAGAAGTAATAGGAAATTTGATTTAATTTTAAAAGTCAAACAAAAAAATCCCGCCTAATTGGCGGGATTTTTTATGTTAAGCATTTCTTTATTGATCATTTTTAACCAATCGGTCAGCACTTTTTACACCATTGATACTGGCAATAGTATTATTTTCATACTCCACCGTTTTAACAGCATCATTTTGCCAGAACAACCAGGTTCCTGTTCTAAGTCCATTAGCATAGGACCCTTGGGCTATAATTGTTCCCTGATCATCGTAGCTTATCCATTCTCCATGAAGTTTTCTATCTAAATTGAAGGTCCCTTGTTGGCTAATAACACCGTTGTCATGGTAATACACGGCTTCAATAAGGCCCGTATCTTCGTTCATACTAAGCTCTTTCTCTTTCTGTCCGTATGAATAGACGGTCATAAGTAAAAATACAACGGCGTACATTATCTTTCTCATCTTTGGTATTCTTAAAATTATATAGTAATAAAGTTAATTCATTTAACTTTATTTCAACAATTACTTTACATTTAATTTACATAAGAAACGTATTCATCTGATTATTAGTATGTTTATAGTTAAGAATAGATGATTGTTTTAATGATTATTTAATACTAGAATTACCTTTATGTCACACAGAAAATACATCTTTGGGTAGTAATTAATTACTTTAAATAGTACTTCATATAATTTATTAGTTTTTGTCGACTATATTTTATGAATGCTTTGAACTGCCTTTGGCCAAGGCAGTTTTTTTTGTTTTTGATAATCTTAAGATAACATTAAAGTAACATCAAAGTCCGTTATTTGTCTTCGACAAAAACTAATACTGATATGAGGTTACTTCATCTATTCCTAGGCCTTTTTACTATATTTTGCATTTCCTTAAACGCTCAGGAAACCAATGCTCCCTCTTTTGGAAAGGGTCTCTTTAATCTTGTTGGTAAAGACAGTTCATTTACTATGAAGATTGGCACTCGTATGCAGATCCTGGCCATTTCAGAATGGCAGGAAGGTGCTGATGGAGGTCTGGTAGATCCGGAAACTAATATGCTTGTTAGAAGGGCTCGACTTAAGTTCGACGGATTCGCCTTTTCCCCAAAACTGAAATACAAATTTGAGTTAGGCCTTTCCAATAGAGATATTTCCGGAGGATCCGCTTTTACACGTAATACTCCCCGATATATTTTGGATGCAGTGGTTATGTGGAATTTTTATGAAAATTTTGAGCTGTGGTTTGGACAGACCAAATTACCGGGAAACATTGAACGGGTTATCTCTTCTGGAAATCTACAGCAAGTAGACCGGTCATTGGTCAATAGTAGGTTTAATATTGATCGTGACATGGGTTTCCAACTGAGGCACCACTTTAATATTTCTGATAATTTTATGATCCGCGAAAAAATTGCGCTATCTCAAGGAGAGGGGCGTAACATTACTCAGGGTAACGAAGGAGGACATCAATACACGGGCCGCCTGGAGTTCTTGCCGTTCGGTAAATTCGAAAGCAAGGGTGACTACAGCGGAAGTGATCTTAAGAGAGAGCAGAAGCCAAAACTAATGTTTGCAGTCAATTACGATATCAATAAAGATGCCGTTAAAACCAGAAGTAACCTGGGTTCTTATATGTTAAATGACACCGGTTTATATGAGACTACCATCAATACTTTTTTCTTTGATGGGATGTTCAAATACAACGGATTCTCCTTTATGTGGGAATATGCCGAGCGGGATGCTGACGATCCTATAGCAACGAATTCTGATGGAAGCCCAACTGGTGACATCGTCCAGATAGGTGACGGTTTGAACCTTCAGTCAGGTTATTTATTCCCCAGCAATTGGGAAGTGTCCGGTAGGTATACCATTATAAAATTAGATGAAAACATCACCGGTAGTTCGCCTGAAACCCAATACACTTTAGGTGTCTCAAAGTATATAGTTGGACACAAATTGAAAGTACAATCAGATTTGAGTTATCTTTCGATAGATAATGGAACAGATGAGGTGATGTTCAGATTACAACTCGATGTTCATTTCTAAAACAAGAAATAACGATTACATAACATAACTAACCAGGGTACTTTAGATATTTATCGCCCTTTATAAAACAACTTATGGAAAATATTTACTTTGTAATGATCATTGCGCTAGCTGCCTTGGCAGTGGCAGATCTAGTGGTGGGAGTTAGTAATGATGCAGTTAATTTCTTGAATTCAGCCATTGGTTCGAAGGCCATTTCATTTAGGACCATAATGATCGTAGCGAGTTTAGGGATCGCTTTTGGTGCCATTTTTTCCAGTGGGATGATGGAAGTTGCCCGAAAAGGTATTTTTAATCCCGGGGAGTTTTACTTTAATGAGATCATGTTCATATTTATGGCGGTAATGATTACAGATATATTGCTCCTCGACTTCTTTAACACCCTGGGAATGCCTACCTCAACAACGGTTTCGATCGTATTCGAGTTATTAGGAGCTGCAGTGGCAATGTCAGTTATAAAGATTGGTATTGATGGTGGCACTATGAGCGATATTGTTACCTATATAAACACTTCCAAGGCGTTTGAGATCATCATGGGAATACTCCTGTCTGTGGTAGTAGCTTTTTCTATAGGTGCCTTTGTGCAATGGATATCTCGTTTGCTATTGTCTTATGATTTTGAAAAGAAAGCTGCATGGGTTGGTTCAATATTTGGAGGCGCTGCATTGACTGCTATTACCTATTTCATTTTTATGAAAGGAATTAAAGGAACGCCTTTCGCAGGTGAGAGTTATGACCTAATTGGGGGGGTAACTATTAGTGCTTTTTTAGAAAATCAGGTGTACTCTATTATGGTAATTAGTCTTGTTTTTTGGTCCTTACTTTCATACCTGCTCACTTCTATTTTAAAAGTAAATATTTACAAATTGATTATTGGTGTAGGCACCTTTGCTTTAGCTTTAGCATTTGCCGGGAATGATCTGGTAAACTTCATCGGTGTTCCAATAGCTGCTTATCAGTCATATGAGGCTTGGGTCGTTTCTGGAGTGCCGGCTACAGAATTTAGTATGGGTGTACTAGCTACTAAAGTACCAACCCCAACCGTCTTACTATTTATTTCCGGGATGGTGATGGTTATTACGTTATGGTTTTCAAAAAAGGCACGTTATGTGGCAGATACAGAAATTAATTTGGCAAGACAGTCCGATACCAAAGAGCGCTTTGAGCCTAATTATTTATCACGCAACTTGGTTCGATTTACAATGATGGTATCTGAATACACCGCAACCGTGGTCCCCAATTCCTGGTTGAAGAAGGTAGATTCTCGCTTTAAAAAACCCGTTATTGCTTTACCGGCAGGAAAAGTTCATGAGTTGCCCGCATTCGATATGGTAAGGGCTGCGGTAAACCTTATGGTAGCCGGAATTATAATTTCTATTGCTACCTCCTATAAACTGCCTTTGTCCACAACCTATGTAACCTTTATGGTAGCTATGGGGACCTCTCTGGCTGATAGAGCCTGGGGTAGTGAAAGTGCTGTTTACAGAGTTGCCGGAGTACTAAATGTAATTGGTGGCTGGTTTTTAACGGCAATCATTGCCTTTGTAGCCTCCGGCGTAATTTTAGCGATCATAAGTTTTGGTAAAGGGGCGGCAATAGCAGTTTTATTAATTGTTGCCATTTTGTTGCTGGCCCGTAACTACATTTCATACAATAAGCAATCTAAGGCCATACTTGCTGAAGATAGACTCGTAAAAACAGAAAGCCGCTCTATACAAGGTGTAATTTCTGAAAGTTCTTCCAATATCTCCAATGCAATGAAACGAAGCAGTAAGTTGTACAGGAATAGTATAGAAGGATTGGCAAAACAAGATCTCGATAAGCTCAAAAAGAATAAAAGCAATGTGGTAAAATTATCTGACGAAATTGATGAGCTCCGTGACCATTTGTTCTATTTTATAAAAAATCTGGATGATTCAAGTGTAGATGCCAGTAACTTCTACATAAATATTTTAAGCTATTTAACAGATATAACACAATCTCTTGAATATATCACAAAGATCAGCCATAAACACGTTAACAACAATCACAAGAAATTAAAGTTCAATCAAATAAAGGAACTTACAGAAATTAATCAGGAACTTGAGTCTTTATTTGGCACAACCAAGCAGGCATTCGATAATGGTTCCTATGAGGAAATTGGGGTTGTTCTTTCTAAGAAGGAGCAATTGTACAATTTGGTTTCCGAAAAAATTGAGAAGCAAATTACACGTACACGTTCAGAAGAATCGAGTCCGAAGAATACGGTCTTATATTTCTCTTTATTGTTGGAAACAAAGGATCTCATGGAAGCTACCATGAAATTATTGGAACTTTATTATGCAAAACATGACAAGTCCATAGAGCCTCCTGTCATCGAAGAATAGGTGGCTGATAGATTATTAAGCCACCTCTTCCGTGGAAAGGATTGTTGGATCGCTTTTAGGAATTAGTAGCGTATCCCTTCTGCAGTACAGCAATTCAGCTGCGGTAATTAAGTTATTGAGGATGTTCCGTACATTATCATGATCATTGACCAATGAAGAGGCCATATCTGTTGTAATTAATTTTTCCCGGATCAGACGATCTATTTCTATATTGTCTGCCTTTAGTTTTTTATTGGTCCTTTTTCTAAGATCCATCAATCTTTTTTGATACGTCTCTATGATCCCATCTAAAGGAAGATTATAAATTTCACGAAGAACCTGAACTGTAAGCTTTCTATAGCTATCGTATTCATTTTTAATTTTCTTATTGGGAGAGGAGGAATACAAGTTTACGTTCCGGTTCAATTCCCTTATATCTTTGATGACCTCTACCATCTTTCTGTTGGCCACTTTGATTTCCATGATCCGGTTATTTTGAGTTTCGGACACTTTTAAGGTACTTTGCGCATTGGTGGCATACCGTATAATTTCTCCATAGATGGTCTTGACCTTTCTCAAATACAGGTCACGCACGTCGGTTTTCATATCTACCATAGATTTCTTTACCACCTTTTTAGCCTTTAAATCAGATTTAATGTCTTCCCTATGAATATTCAAGGCATGTGTAACAATTTGAAAAATGGCATTTTGAAACAGGTATTTAGATTCACTTACCAATGATGCTATGACAGTTTCCGGGAATTGCGCTATTTTTTCATTCAAATATTTAGGTTCATCTATTTCTCTTTCCGGACCTAATTTCTCAGGAACTACCCATTCCACAATTTTGGCGATCGGGTTTATAAACCAAACTAAAAGGAAGGTATTTATCACATTGAAGACCGTATGAAAGAGTGAGATAGCTACCGGAATGGAAGCTGCACTCAAATATGGTGATTCGCTACCGAACCATTGAGTAAGCCAGCTGATCATTCTTAAAAAAGGATAGAACATGATCAGCATCCAAACAACACCTAAAATATTAAATATAAGGTGAGCCCTTGCAGTCCTTTTTGCGTGAAAATTAGCAACAATGGCTGCAAGATTAGCAGTGATAGTTGTCCCAATATTTTCACCCAACACCATGGCTGCCGCCAACTCAAAAGGGATCCATCCTTCCGCAGTCATAATAAGCGTTAAGGCCATAGTAGCACTCGAGGATTGTATAACAACTGTAAGCACAGTTCCAATGAATAAAAACAACAGAATAGACCCATACCCCATATCTGCATAGCTGTTCAAAAACTGAAGAATCTCCGGATTCTCATTGATGTTAGGCATGGCATCCTTCAAAAATTGCAGGCCAATAAAGAGTATGGCAAAACCTATGATAAAACCTCCCCAATTTTTTAAATTTTCTTTCTTTGAGAACATAAACAGGAATCCAAATCCTACCAAAGGCAAGGCTATGGCACTCATGCTCACCTTAAATCCAAGGATCGTTATTAACCAGGCCGTGATGGTGGTACCTATATTGGCTCCCATAATGACGCTTATAGATTCTGTGAGGGTCAATAAGGATGCATTTGAGAAACTCACTACCATGAGTGTAGTTGCAGAGGAAGATTGAATAACAGAGGTAATTAGAAACCCCGTAGAAATTCCCAAAAACCGGTTGGAGGTCATGGTTGCCAGGATACCACGCATTTTATTCCCTGCTAAAAGCAACAAGGCATCACTCATCACTTTCATGCCAAAGAGAAAGAGCCCCAGGGCCCCTATTAATTGTAATATATCTCCAAATCCGAACTCCATAGGGTAGCTTTTTAAAAGTAGTTGTCGACTGCAGTTAATCAATTTAAAATAAATTATCGGAAATACACTACAGCTAGTAATGATAAAATTTTACTGCCAAGGTTAAAAAAGGTTTAGTAGTTCTCGTATCCTTTTTTTCACTAGAAGAATCTAACGGGAAATGTTTCTGCCTAAATACGATTTAGCAAGATTGATTACTGAGGATGCTTTTTAATGTAACAATGGTTGCTGTATGGTCCGTTGAGAATCACCAACTTTACCTATCAATATTAAATTTTTGCGCTATGAAAACTATTAAAAATCCCATCGTAAGCTTACTTAGTATGCTTCTGGCTGCCTTTGTGTTGATTACAGCCTGTACAAATGATGAAACAGAAGTGTTGGGAACTGAACCAGACACTTCCGAACTCTCTTCCGAAGATAAAAATGCCCTACTCTTTATGCTTGAAGAAGAAAAATTGGCACGCGATACCTATGAATTTTTAGATGGTCTTTATGGAACTAATCAATTTGCGAACATAAAACTGAGTGAGCAATCCCATATTGATGCCGTTGTTGCTTTATTGAATCGATACAAGATAGACTACACCATTTTGCCATATGGAGAATTTTATACTACTGAAATACAGGGTTTGTATGATCAATTTGTGGCAAAAGGGCGAATAGATGCCATAAATGCATTAAAAGTTGGTGCCACCATTGAGGATCTTGATATTGTTGATCTAGATGAATTCATTAATGCGACTTCTAATACCAGTATCATTTCAGTATTCGAAAGTCTTCAATGCGGTTCGCGAAACCATCTGAGAAGCTTTGTAGGGGCCATTGAGAACTCCAATGAAACATACGAGCCACAATTCTTGTCGATTGAAGAGTACAATGAGATAATCAATGGTCTGAATGAAAAATGTGGAGGATAATATTTGATTGTATGGTCTGAAGAAGTAACAAATAATTAGACTAACAATTTTTATTTTCCTAGTAAATATATAGGAAAGCTGATAAATATCATTGCAGGGTTTCACACAATCTTATAACTTTATTTTCCTTGAGTACTAAATAGGGCATTATTAACTCTAAATTAAATGCCATGAAAAAAATAATCCTCGGTTTACTAGCTCTTGGATTAACCATCCCAGCCTTTGCCCAGGATGTAAAGGTTGTTGAGCTCTCAGAAGTGATCATAAGACCTATGAACTTCAAATATTTAAACAATACCAATGCCAAAGATGCAGCCAAAACGGTCAAAACTTTGGAACGAGCGGTTGCGTCCTATGACGTAACGGAAGCTGATTTCTATCAGGATGATTTTGACTTTTACACAGTTTCTTTCTATATCCCCGATGGAAAAATTGTTGCCGAATATGACAACGAAGGCAAGATTATCAGGACCATCGAAAAATTTAAAAACGTTTCGCTCCCCGATGATGTTAAAACTGCTCTATTGGAAAGGTTCCCCAATTGGACCGTAACCAAAGATGTATATCGTGTTACTTATACTGAAAATAACGGCGCGAAAAAGATCTATAAACTTATGCTTAAGAATGGTGACAAAAAAATGAGGGTAAAAGTGAATGATGTAGGTACATTCCTATGATTCATACATCATACCCCGGCTTTATTTAGTTAAACTAAAACAAGGAACATGGGGTTCTGCCAAAAAAGGCAGGACCCCTTTTTTTGAGTTGGAAATACAAATAATCTAACGATAAAAATTCATTTCATCCATATATTTCCACACTGCCTCGGGCAGCATTGGTCTAATATTCTTGCCTGCCTTCTGCCCTTTCCTGATAAAAGTTGAAGAGATCTCCATGATGGGGGCATCTACTTCATGAACCTTCGGATGCTCCTTAAATTGTTCCGGGATACTTCCTCCCGATATCCTGGGATAGACGTATAAATGATGGTGTGCCAGGATCTCCTCATAATTCTTCCACTTGTGGAAGCTCTTCAGATTGTCTTCCCCCAACAAAAGGGAAAAGGAGAAATCCTTCCCGAATTTCTCTTTTAAATGCACAAGAGAATGAATAGTGTAATTGGGTTGAGGCAGATCAAATTCTATGGTACTTGCCTTTAGTTTAGGATACTCCTGTATGGCCTCAAAAACCATTTGATACCTATGATTATTATCTAATAAGGAATGTTTTACTTTAAAGGGGCTCCTGGGTGTAATGACAAACCAAACCTCATCCAGAGATGAATACTCTACCATATAATTTGCTATCACTAAATGACCAATATGGATAGGATTAAAAGTTCCGAAAAAAAGTCCAACCTGCTTCATAAGTTCAGTAAAGATAGGGATGAATAGTAAAATATTCTCTGATAAACAGGCCTAGCCTTTAGTATCTTTCTTTTTTAACGAAGGTGTCACTCCAATATAATCGGCTACCATTTGATGGGCATCCTTTAGGGCCGTTTCCAGGTCATAATTTTTTATAACCTTATCAAACTGAGGAGCTGTGGCCAACTCTACAGATGCCTTAGCAATACGCATATTGATCTTCTCATCAGATTCTGTACTGCGTTTCTTTAGCCGTATTTTAAGCTCATCAACGCTGGGAGGTTTCACAAAAACTGCCAGGGTCTCTTTTGGATATTTCTTCTTGATCCGCAATCCGCCGGCTACATCAATATCGAAGATCACATTCTTTCCTTCGGCCCAGAGACGTTCCACCTCGCTCTTCAGTGTCCCGTAAAAATTATCTCTGTACACCTCTTCCCATTCCAGAAAATCATCGTTCTTAATGTGTTGTTTAAACTCGGAAAGTTTCATGAAATAATAATGCTCCCCGTGCTTCTCCTTCCCCCTTCTGCTTCTCGATGTGGCTGATACTGAAAACGCCAGATTTAGTTCGGGCTGTTCTAACAGATACCTAACAATAGTTGTTTTGCCACTTCCCGATGGGGCCGAAAAAATAATAAGTTTCCCTCCGGTACTCATAAGACATTGAGCATTTGTTCCTTGATCTTTTCCAACTCATCCTTCATTTGTACTACCAATTGTTGCATGGGCGCAAAATTCGCCTTAGAACCAATTGTATTGATCTCCCTGCCTATTTCCTGACTTATAAATGCCAGTTTCTTTCCATTGGATTCGGCAGAACTCATGGTCTCCTTAAAGTAACTGAGGTGGTTCTCTAACCGCACCTTTTCCTCAGTAATATCATATTTCTCAAGGTAATAGATCAGCTCTTGTTCAAATCGATTGGCATCTACATCTGCCTTCAGATCGGCCACTGCTTTATCGAGTCTTTCGCGAATTGCTCCCAGACGTTCAGGGTCTATTGCCATCACTTCCTTCAATAAGGAATTCAATGTATCTAATCTGGCAGCGAAGTCGTTTTCCAGGGTGCGGCCTTCTTCAGACCTGAAAGCCTGGATCTCTTTCAAGGCTTCATTCAATGCTTCCAATATACCCTGATATTCTTCTTTATCAATATCATCCCTATCCGTCTTAAGCGTATCAGGCAACCGAAGGGCCATTTCCATTAATCGAAGTTCATCCCCATCCGCAATAGCTTTTAATTGTTTGATGTATTGCTTCACAACGGCCTTATTTACCTCTGAGGAGGTTTCATCCCCAGTAATTTCAACATACAAGCCAAAATCTATCTTCCCGCGCTTCAGGGCAGTTGCGATGATCTTACGCAATTCCAATTCCTTTTCCCTGTATGCAGGAGGCATTCTTGCGTTGAGGTCGAGAGATTTACTGTTAAGCGATTTAAGCTCAACGGTGATCTTCTTTGTTGGAAGCTGTACAACATGCTTCCCAAATCCTGTCATGGATTGGATCATAATAAACGTTTATTTTGGCCAAAGGTACTTAATTTCTCTTGCCCAAATCCCTGTATTTTCTCTTTGATTATTGTAATTCTCGCACCCAGATATTTCGAAAACTAACCCTGCTGTTATCCCCATGATCCTGAAGTCGGATAGGCCCTTTCCCGTGAGGTGGATTTTTGGGCCAGCCAATATAAGGCGTGGTCCCTTTGATCTCTGCATGATCCTGAACCAGCACCCCGTTGTGCAGGACCGTTATGGTAGCAGATCTGGTTTTATTTCCACCTTCATTGAATTCCGGGGCGCGGTAAATAATGTCATAGGTATTCCACTCTCCACTGGGAACGGAAGCCATGGCCAATGGTATGTGTTGTTTATAAATAGAGGCCACTTGTCCGTTCACATAGGTATCATTGTCATTGTTATCCAGAACTTGTACCTCATACAAACCTTGTAAGAACACCCCGCTGTTGGCCCTGTTCTGACCTTCGCGCTCAACTTCTGCCGGTGAGCTCCACTCAATGTGTAATTGTACATCCCCAAAATGCTGCTTGGTCATAATATCCCCGGTTCTGTCCTTTACGCTCATACTCCCATCGGTGTTTAATATCCAGGATACCTCAGAACTATCATTGACCATCATCCATCCGTCAAAAGAACTTCCATCGAATAATACAACGGCATCACTTGGAGCGCCATTTTTTCCAAACGGATCTACCGTGGGTGGAACCGGCTCATATACCTCGGTTTCTTCCGGTTTGGTTGGCTCAACACCCGTGTATTCCTCATAGACAATTCCCTGCACCTCAGTGGACTGTTCTTCCAAAGGATCTACGGTTTCTTTCTCTTTACATGCCAGGACAACAAGAAGCAGCAGACCAGATAAAACAATTTTTCTCATTTTAAAGTTCTTTGATTTTGATATTTCTAAAGGCAACTACATCTCCATGATCCTGTAACCCAATTTTACCCGTATGAAATTTCCCAAATCCCTGCCAGGTGGCAAATTTTGATTTGGATACCAACTCATCCCATGCGGCATTACCTAATGGGAAAATAACGATCTCCGTGCCATTCAAGCTAACACTCCCTTTATTTTCCGCGTAGTTCACAGTGAGGATACATGTATTCCATTCTCCCGCAGGTTTTACAACATTTTCGGAGGGGGCCACCATGTCATAGAGAGCTCCTGCCTGATGGGTAGTGCCATTCTTGGCGTCCGGATGCCGCTCATCGTCCAATACCTGTATTTCCGGACCTGTTTCATAGGGCTGTCCGTACATTGCATCTTCTTTGACACCCCAGAAGATGCCACTATTCCCTCCCTCAGATACTTTCCATTCCAGGGAAAGTACAAAGTTGCTGAACTCTTGCTCAGTGACAATGTTGTAACTCTCGCCCTCGGGTTTTTCGGCAGGAGGATAAAAAACCATCGCCCCTTCCTCAATTTTCCAGTTAGCGGCCATATCTTCCTTCATATAGCTTTTCCACCCGTCAAAAGAAGTTCCATCGAATAAAACTATCCAATCGTTATCTTCCATTTCTTTCGTAATATCCATTGACATCTCTTCTGTTTCCGTGACTTCTTCCTTCTTTTCTTTTTCCTTACAATTTGCCAGCATCAGGCAGGCGATTGCCATCACTACATAATATTTCTTCATAGTACAGGTGTTAGATTCCTAAAATTTTCTTGAGCATTTTCTTATCAATTTCCCCTCCGGCAAAATCGTCGAAGGTCTTCTGGGTAGCTTCTATGATATGATCCTGGATAAAAACCGCTCCTTCACGGGCGCCCTGTTCGGGACTCTTAATACAGCACTCCCACTCCATGACCGCCCAAACATCGCAGCCGTATTGGGTTAGCTTAGAGAATATGGTCTTAAAATCTATCTGACCATCCCCCAGCGATCGATACCGGCCCGCTCTGTCTCCCCAATCATTATAACCTCCAAAAGCGCCTTTTTTTCCGGTGGGATTAAACTCTGAATCCTTTACATGGAAAGATTTGATAAACTCGTGGTAGTGATCTATATAGGTTATATAATCTAATTGTTGTAATACAAAATGACTGGGATCATACAATATATTCACTCGTTTATGATTCCCTGTTGCCTCCAAAAATCGTTCAAAAGTATCACCATCATGCAGGTCTTCGCCGGGATGTATCTCATAACATACGTCTACCCCTTCCTTGTCGAAATGATCCAGAATTGGCAGCCATCGTTTCGCCAATTCCTGAAACCCCATCTCTACTAACCCCGGTGGGCGTTGGGGCCAAGGGTGCCAGGTGTGCCATAGCAGGGCACCGGAAAAGGTTGCATGGGCCTTTATGCCAAGTCGTCTGCTAGCCGTCGCAGCCTTTTTCACCACATCTATGGCCCATTCTGTACGTGCTTTGGGATTGTTCTTTACGCGGTCTGGCGCAAAATTATCGAACATAAGATCATACGCAGGGTTCACCGCCACTAACTGCCCTTGTAAATGAGTAGAAAGCTCGGTGATCTCCAGGCCATATGAATTGATCTTCCCCTTAAGTTCATCACAATAGACCTGACTTTCAGCAGCCTTGTCCAGATCTATTAAAAAATGTTCCCAGGTTGGGATCTGAATACCTTTGTATCCCAGGTCGGCTGCCCATTTGCACATGCCGTCCAGAGAGTTAAATGGTGCTTTGCTGTCTACGAACTGTGCCAGGAAAACCGCAGGTCCTTTTATTGTTTTCATGAAGAAAGAATTATGGAATTATTGAATTTGTCTATTTAGTCCTTTTCAGAATTTAGTCCTATATTTATTAGATATAATTTACCAGGACCATCTCTTTTGGGAATGTCATAAATATAGGAAATACCACAGAATTAAATGAAGAATACGCAGGACATTGTAGAAAAGCATTTCGATGCTATTGTGGTTGGCACCGGGATCACAGGAGGATGGGCTGCCAAGGAATTATGTGAGGGTGGTTTAAAGACCTTGGTACTGGAAAGAGGCAGGATGGTAAAGCACCGGGAAGACTATCCCACCATGAATATGGATCCCTGGGACCTGCCCAATAACAATGAGCTTAGCAGGGAAGAAAAAAAGAATTATCAAAAGCAATTGCGTGTTGGTTGGGCGCCCAAAGAAGATGTAAAACACTTTTTTGTGAACGATCTTGAACATCCATATCAGGAAACCAAGCGTTTCGATTGGATACGGGGATATCAGGTAGGTGGCCGTTCACTTACGTGGGGAAGGCAGAGTTACCGCTGGAGCGATCTCGATTTTGAGGCCAACCTCAAAGAAGGGATTGCAGTAGATTGGCCGGTTCGCTATAAGGATATTGCTCCATGGTATGACAAAGTAGAGACCTATATAGGGGTTAGTGGAGAAAAATTGGGCCTGAAACAATTACCGGACGGACAGTTTCAACCCCCCATGGACCTTATGTGTCCGGAGGAGGACCTGAAGACAGCAATGGCTGATAAGTTCGATGATGATCGTGTACTAACCATAGGGCGTGTGGCCCATATAACAGATACCAATGCACAATTTGAAGGCAGAACACCCTGCCAATACAGGAATCGCTGTTGGCGGGGCTGTCCTTTTGGCGGATACTTCAGCAGTAATTCGTCTACACTACCTGCTGCAGAACGCACGGGCAATTTAACTTTGAGGTCAAACTCCATAGTATATGAAGTGGTCTATGACGATACCACCAAAAAAGCAACGGGGGTTCGAATAATTGATACAGAAACGCATGAAAAATTTGAGTTCCATGCCAAGGTCATCTTCTTATGTGCCTCGGCCATGGCAAGTGTTGGGATCTTGCTTCAATCGAGATCTGAACGCTTCCCAAATGGGATCGGGAATGATCATGACCAGGTAGGGCGCAATATCATGGATCATCATTATTAGTTGGGAGCAACCGCTTCTGTAGATGGGTACCTGGATAAATTTTACAAAGGCAGAAGACCCAACGGTTTCTATATCCCCAGATTTGTGAATCTGGACAATTCCACGAGAAAAAGAGAATACTTGCGTGGCTTTGGCTATCAGGGAGGGGCCAGTCGTGAAGACTGGAAGGTCTCTGTTGCTGAAATGCAGTATGGCAAAGAACTAAAGGAAAATATCCTGAAACCCGGACCCTGGCAAATAGGTGCCACCGGTTTTGGAGAAATGCTCCCTTATGAAGATAACAGGGTAACCCTTAGTA
>JABDQS010000041.1 GCA_013042125.1 Eudoraea sp. | reverse complement strand
CTCTAATGCCTTGTCGTCCCTAGTTCAACTGGCTCAATTGGGTTGTGTTCTGATGATCTTGCAAGCGCTGAACATTCAGGTATCCACCATAGAATATCTTTTTATCTTCCTTATCAGCTCCATAGTATCAGTGCTCCCTTTAACCATTGGAGGCATCGGTAGAAGTGAACTGGTATTCCTTTATGGTGCACTTTGGCTTGGTCTGGAAGATGACCGGTCTGTAGGAATTAGTATGCTCTTTTTCCTGATCACGGCCCTAGTTTCCTTATTGGGAATCTGGTATCACTTTAAGAAACCTGAGTTGAATACTAAGAAATAGACATTGGTCTTTATTGGATGTGCAGCAGATACATCTTATTTAGGACGGTAGGGCGGGTTATGGGATTTAGGAATTTCCCCTGAAGTCTGGTGATCCTGAACTGATCTACTTCAATTTCCCTGTCCCAGACAATTCCAGACTTAGTTAAAGAGGGAAGCTCATCTTCAGCTGCATAAACCCATATATTTTCTAAAGAATGTATCTCATTTACTGTAGATATACGAATCGGATGTTGATTGTAAAAATCCATGGCCCAGGTATGCCGCTCAGACAATTTATAAATTTGGTCTACGGGAATTTCCTCTTTTTGAATAATTGCAGCCATAGTAGACCCGCCCTGGTAGCCCAATAATTTCGGATAGAAATGAAGGTTTAAAACAGCATTCAATAGTACAGAAGACAAGACCGAAATGGTAATTATCCGAACATAAGGCGCTTCTTTTTTCACAATAAAATAAGCAACCGCACAGTAACCTAAAAAGAGGGGAAGATACTCCAGCCAGGTACCCCATTCAAAAACATAAAAACAGATCAGTGCTGTAACGGTAAATACCAGACCTAAAATAAAATATTGCCCTGCAAGAACCAGATTTAGTGTTTTGGTCCTCCCCCGCTTTTTAAGAGAGACTAAATAGGCCGCAGCCAACACAGAGAATAAGGGAATGAGAATATTCAGGTAATGTGGCAATTTAAACTGAGCAAAACTGATAATTATAAAAAGAAGACTAATTCCGCCCACTGTTAGCAATTCGTGCTTGGAATTTCTTTTAAAACGTAGCTTGGAGAAGGCTCGTAATTGGTTCCAGTAAGCAGCAATGCCTATGATCGTCCATGGAAGAAATACCCAAAGAAAGGTGTGAAAAAAGAAGAAATAATCACTGCTATTCTTCCCTACCCCCTCACCACTGAGTCGTTCGAAACTCTGTTCCCAAAAAATAAAAAGCAGCCCACTACGGTTACCCCGTCCCCTGATAATCTTTTCAGGATGGAGATCGAACTGCTGATAATACGCATAAAGCATAGGACTGATCGTCAATATAAAGACAAACAGGGCCAGGATCACTTTCCAGTGAAACAAGACTTTCCATTTCCTTGTATACGCCAAATGACATAGCAATGGGAGTCCTATAACAAGTATGGCGATCTGTCCTTTGGTAGAAAATGCAATACCGGCTCCAAAAGCACCTAAAACCAATGATAACAAGCTGCCTTTTTCAATGTATACGGCCAATTGCCAGATTGCAAAAACAGTGAAGCCGGTCAGAACGGCATCAGTGCGTACGTCTATATTAGAAAGTACTATGGTTTGTGCCGTTAAGAAAATAAGGGCCGCCAACTTCCCCACATTTTTATTATAAAGAAGCCTTCCAAGACCAAAGGTACTATAGGCGCCCAAGAGAGAAGCCAGTATGGCCGGGATACGGTAGGCCCAATCATGTATTCCAAAGATCTTATAGGATATGGCAGCCAGCCAGTAATGCATATGGGGCTTGTCTAAGTATTCCTCCGGACCTTTAAATAGACTCAGGAAATCATTTTCCTGTACCATGCGCATGGCCATGACCGCAAATTGAGCAGAATCGTTCTCAAAAAGGGTGACGAACATCCCTGCCAGATAGACCAGAAAGATCAGAAATATCAAACTCCAGTACCGGGCAGTTGATATCATAGCTGTAACCTCTTAAGGGTTAACATATATAAACGGTAGAAGAGCCATCCCATAAATGTTCCCGCCAATGCACCAGAGAGCACATCCAAAGGAAAATGCACCCCTACATAGATCCGGCTATAGGAAACTACCAAGGCCCAGAATATAAGGATCCATGCAAGGACCATATAGGATTTTCTAAAAAGATGAGAAAAGAATACTGCGATCGCAAAAGAATTGGAAGCGTGGGCAGAAAAGTATCCAAACTTACCTCCACAAGATGCCTTTACCAGGCGTATGAGGCCGGAAAGATCCGGGTCATAACACGGTCTGAGTCGACCAACTCCAATCTTAAAAAAATTAGAAAGCTGGTCACTGACAGTGATCAATAGGGCAATGCTCACCAATAGTAATAAGGTCTTTTTTAATCCAAGAGTTCGGTAGGCCAGGATCAATAGAAGCACATACAATGGTATTGAGCTCCATTTATTGGTCATAAACATCCAGAAACCATCCCAGGCGGGAGAACCCAGATTATTCAGAAACACAAAAACCTCCTGGTCTATGTGGAGAAGTTCTTCCAACATATTACGAATCGTATCGTGCTATTTCCCTGTCATAAAATTTATTGGCCGCTTCTATCAGGTATCTTGCTTCTGCGGCAAGCTCTTTTTGATCATCCGGTGTAAATTCCTCCAACCATTCCACCTCATCGTCCTCCAGATTGATCACAAATCGGGGATATTCAGTGTGGATAATAAAGATTGCGGAAGGATGATCCGTATTGTCGCCCAATAAAAATTTAGGTAGGTCCATAGGATGTATTTGTTCACATAGTTACGGCATTTTAACAGCTGCTTCTATGGCTAATTTTTTGGTTAAATAATTAAATCGAAGATACAACATAATCGCCGAAGCGGTAAGTCCGGAGAGCAGTCCAATCCAAATACCCGTACTTTTTAATTCTGTATGCAAACCAAGGTAATAGCTAATGGGAAAGGCTATCATCCAGTAGGCAATAAAAGTAATTGCAGTAGGGATCTTTACATCCTGTAGTCCACGCAGAGCACCGAGGATCACCACC
>JABDQS010000096.1 GCA_013042125.1 Eudoraea sp. | reverse complement strand
GTTTTATTGGAGTAGGAAAGAACAATTTTACCAATTTTAATTACCAGGGTATTGCCGTATGGAATCACAATGCAATGGATGGTGATCTTGCCCTTACTTCACAAGCAGGCGTCTCTTACCTTGAGCAGCAGGCAGATCTGATTTTTAATCAATCCACGCAACTAATACCAGATCAGACGAATTTAACACAGGGCTCTGCACAATCCATAACCCAGAATACCTCTACCGTTAAGGAGTTTGGTTATTTTGCCCAGGTAGAAGGAAACTACATGGACAGACTGATAGGTACAGTAGGGTATCGTTTTGATAAATCTACCCTAAATGGTGATCCCAATAAATACTACGGATTCCCAAAAGCCTCGTTGGCTGCAAATTTGCATAATTTTGAATTTTGGGGCGACGGAGATGGATTCTTAAAAAGACTGAAGTTAAGAGCAGCCTATGGGGAAACCGGTTCTTCAGGGGCCTTTGGTTCTGCCTTTACAGGCTTAAACCAGGTTTCCGTGGGAGGCATCGGAGGATCTTCTATCAATGCCTTAAAAGGGGACCCCAATATAGAGCCTGAAACATCATCGGAATTTGAAGTTGGATTTGATGCCGGATTATTTAATAAAGTTAATCTGGAAGTTTCTTACTACAACCGTAATGTTAAGGACTTGCTATTGAACCGTGCTCTGCCAACCTCTTCAGGATTTGGTTCGGAGACTACGAACCTTGCCGATCTTAAAAACTACGGCCTTGAAGTGGGAGTTACAGTCAATCCTGTACAGGATGAGAATTTCATATGGAGTTCTAACGTTAATTTCTGGTTTAACAGATCTGAGGTTACCCGTTTAGATGTACCTGCTTTTCCACAGCCCGGAGCCGGTTTCGGCCTTGGCCTTGGAACATTTTATATTGAGCAAGGACAGCCGGTAACACAATTAGCCGGTAATGTGGATGGAGTACCCACTCAATTAGGAAATGTAGAACCGGATTTCCAAATGGGATTCAATAACAACTTTACAATCGCAAAACAGTTCGATGTATCCTTTCTTCTTCAATGGAAAAAAGGAGGTGAAAACTTAAACCTTTCCAGGTTACTTACCGATTTAGGGGGAACGAGTCCTGATTTAGATACTCCTGAGGGAATAGAAAGGAACGGACAACCCATTGCGGCGGTAAGGTTTATTGAGCCAGCCGGATATTTAAGACTAAGAGAAGCGGCCGTATATTATAGATTACCTGCCACTGCTCTTGAATTTTTTGGAGATGCCGTTACTGGAGTGAAACTGGGGCTATCAGGTAGAAACATATTCACGATTACGGATTATAGTAGTTATGATCCGGAAACTTCAACCAATGGAGGAGCCGGTTTGTCTTCGGGAATTGAGGTAACTCCGTTTCCCAGCACCAAGCAGTTTTATTTTCATCTAAATGTTAACTTTTAAAAAAATAGCAATGAAAATCATACAAACATATAAAACAACAGGTGTAATTGCACTCATCGTATTCTTTGGTGCATTTATAGCCTCCTGTTCCTTTGATGATCAGGTAGACCCAAACAGACCTAGTCTGGCTGGAGTATTGACAGAGGCTTCTCAGAATCAGCTGAACAACCTGGTAGTAGGAGTAGAATCGGCTATGCGAAATTCGCTGGGGATACAGACCACAGGTTCGGGAACGATGGCCAGAGAATTATACCTATTCGATGCAGACCCAAGAAACACCCAGGATCTTTTGGGTGCAAACGGTATATCATTAGACAATAACTCTTTTTATTCAACGGCTCCCTGGGGTGGAAGGTATGTGTCCATCAAAAATGCGAATATACTATTGGAGTCTTTGGACAACACCACTTCCATAACGGATACTCAAAAAGCAGGTTATCGCGGATTTGCAAAGACAATTATCGCTTTTGAGCTGATCGAAGTATTAAAATCGTACAACAGAGCGAGGGTAGATGTGGCAGATCCGGACAATCTGGGACCAATTTTAGATTTTAATGCAGCGTTAACTGAGGTTAGGTCCTTACTGGATGAGGCCTTATCCGATCTGAATAGTGCAGGCGCAGAATTTGCCTTTCCGTTGGCAGGCTTTGACGGATTTAACACTCCCTCCACCTTTGCTGAGTTCAATAGGGCTACTGCTGCGGTGGCAGCGGTATATGCTGGTGATGGCACAGGTGCCTTGAGCGCTTTGAATGCGTCGTATTTTGATCTTGCAGGAGATCTTAGTACTGGTCCAAAGCATGTTTATAGTTTAGACAGCGGGGATTTCACAAATGATCTTTTTAAGATCCCGGATAACAACGGCGATCAGATCATAGTTCATGATTCATTTATAGCGGATGCCGAAGCAGGCGACACAAGGGTTACTTCTAAAACACTGATCAGAGCTAATCCAACAGAACAGGATGGTTTGGCAGGAGCCTATCAAACAGCTTTGTACGCTTCTAATATCTCACCTATTGATATGTTGCGAAATGAAGAGCTTGTTTTGGTCTATGCGGAAGCAAATATTTTGGCCAATGATCTTCCGGAGGCTGAAAACGCTATTAATGTGATCAGGAGCTCTGCTTCTTTAGGAGTATATGCCGGGGCATTAACAGTAGAGGCATTGACCACGGAGATGTTGAATCAACGAAGATATTCTCTATGGTGTGAGAACCATAGGATGTTCGATCTAAGACGATATAACTTATCTAATAACCTGCCAATAGACCGTGCAGGGGATCAGATATTTAACGTACTGCCCGTACCACTTTCTGAAAATGATTAAGGAGTATAAGTTTAATAGAAAAGCCGCCCAAAAGGGCGGCTTTTTATTTTTTTGGCAAAAACCTAGGCAGCAATCTCTGCTTCCATGTTTTTCGGCTCAGTTACTTTACTGGGGCGGAAGTACAATTTGATCCTGTAGGTGATATTGAACAGCACCGGTACAATGATCAGAGTTAAGAAGGTGGCCACAATAAGTCCGAAGATGACCGTCCATGCCAAAGGTCCCCAGAAGATAACGTTGTCACCCCCTATATAGATCTTAGGATCTCCCTCCGAAAAGAGCGAAAAGAAATCTATATTAAGACCTATGGCTAAAGGTATTAATCCAAGAACTGTTGTAACAGCTGTTAGGATCACAGGACGTAATCTGGCCTTACCACTTTTAACGATCACTTCTGTCACCTGTTCAAGGGGTATCAGATCATAGTCGTGCAGGCCTAAATTAACTTTCTTGCGATCTATAAGGATCTGTGTGTAGTCTAAGAGCACCACACCATTATTTACCACAATACCCGCCAATGCAATGATACCCATCATGGTCATCATGATGACAAAAGACCAGCCCGTTATCATTAGTCCGCCAAAAACACCTATAAAGCTGAGGAATATAGCGGTCATGATGATCGAAGGCTTGGAAATACCACCAAACTGAAAGATCAGAATAAGCATAATTAAACCGAGGCCGGAGAAAAATGCACCTACCAAGAACTGCATTTGTGTATTCTGTTCTTCGATCTGACCTGTAAAATCTAACTTCACATCTGCCGGGAGTTCTTGAAAGTTCTCCATTTCTTTCTGTATGTCTGCAACCACAGCTCCGGCATCAGAAAAGCCCGGTTTTAGTCCGGAATATACGGTGACCACTCGCTTGTTATCGCGGTGTTTAATGGCACTAAAGGATGATGTATTCTTTTGAGTAGCTACAGCCGAAACGGGAATTTCCTTTATCTGCCCGGTAGCCTGGTCCCTGAATATGATATTTTGATTGAACAGGGCACTTTTATCATACCGCAGATCCTCTTCAAAACGCACATTGATGTCATAATCTTCCCCGCTTATCTTATAGACACCTGCTTTTTCGCCAAAAAGGGAACGACGCAGTTGTTGACCTACCTGTGCCACACTAACACCAAGTTCTCCGGCTTTTTCCCTGTCTACCAACACATTCATAGAAGGTTTTCCTTTATTTACATCTATCTTCAATTCCTCAATACCGGCAATGTTCTTCTTATTGATGAAGTTGCGAATATTTTCAGCGGTATTTATCAATAGATCGTAGTCCTCTCCCTCTAATTCAATGTTTATTGGGTATCCGGATGGTGGCCCGGCAGCGTCTTTTTCAACAGAGATGGAGACTCCGGGGTAGATCCCTATCAGATTATTCTGAATATCGCTGCGAAGATCTTCCGTACTGATCCTATTCCTGTATTTGAATTCGCGCATGGATAGGGTGATCTTGCCTCTGTGAGGCATTTCAGCTGAGGACCCCCCATCTGTATTCGGATTTCCTGCACCTTCTCCAACCTGCGATACGGCTGAGGAGATCAGGTAATTGTAACCTTTGTTTGTATACTCAGGTTTTTCTGTGATAGCATAGACCCTCTCTTCTATGGTTTTGGTTAGCTCATTGGTTTTTTCAATGGCTGTTCCCTGAGGGTACTCTATATAGACATAAATCTCATTTGGGGTATTGTCCGGGAAGAATTCAACCTTGGTACGGCCACTACCCAGGGAAAGTCCAAATAGCATAAAGGTAGTGAGTAATAATAGGAAGGTGATCCCGGAAAACCAATATACATTTTTACCTCTAAGGGCGTATTTGATCGTTTTTTCATAATAATTCTCAAAACGAATCAGTATGGTACCTTGAAATCTTTTTGCCCATTTTTTTAAGCTGTATTTGTAGATCCAGAAAAGGATGGCTGTAACGATCATTACACTGCCTAAGCCACGCATGGCCCCTCCGAATATCAGGATCAAAAGACCAATGCCGCCTAGAATAATACTAACTCTGATCAATTG
>JABDQS010000037.1 GCA_013042125.1 Eudoraea sp. | reverse complement strand
GACTACGACCGGTGGTTGGGACCTGCTCCTGAAAGACCCTTTAACAAGTACAGATTCCATGGTTCATTCAGATATTTCTGGGATTACGCAGGCGGACTCATGACAGACTGGGGTGTACATATGCTGGATATGGTGTTGGCTGGCATGGACGCCTCTGCACCGAAATCTGTTATGGCCATAGGCGGGAAGCTGGCTTTTCCAAACAATGCAGCAGAAACCCCGGATACCTTAACAACGGTCTATGATTTTGGCGATTTTAGCCTTGTATGGGAACAATTCATTGCGATGGGTACTTCACCCTATTTGGACGAATCCGGAGAGCCCGGAGTGGCCTTTATTGGCGAGAAGGGGATCCTTGCTATTAACAGAGCGAGTTGGAAAGTGCTTCCTTTACAGGAGGATGGTAAGTACCTTACAGAAGTTTTACCGCCGAGAAGAAGTTATATCAATGGTTTGGATGAGCATACCAGAAATTTTTATGAATGTATCCAAAGTCGTGAAGATCCAAATTGCACCATCGAAATAGGCAGAGATGCGGCCTTAGTGGCTCATTTGGGAAATATTGCTTACCGCACGGGAAAAAAACTGGAATGGGATGCCAGCCAAGGTAGAATAGTTAATGATACGGAGGCAAATGATTATTTGTCGCCAACATACAGAACTCCCTGGAAACTCTGGGAAGGATAATTTCTCACCAATAAATAATTAGACCATGCCAACTAAAAAAGGAATTGTGAAGCTATTCCTATTGATTTTTATGACAAGTATTGTGGTAACAGCTTGTACTTCCAGTAAGGTGAGGACGGTATCCGGGAAAGAGACATCAAATAATATGAGATCCGTTACAGCAAACACCGGGGAAGTAAGCATATTGCTTATGCTCCAGCGGGTACCCGGGATAACGGTGAGGGGCAATGTAGTTCGTGTTTTCGGCCCTAATTCTTTTTCAAATACTACGGAGCCTTTGTTTTTGGTTGATGGAGTTGCTTACAGCGGAGGGCTCTCGGGTATTTTGGGCAGCATAAATCCGGAAGATGTTAAGGTGATCGAAGTATACAAAACACCGGCTGAACTGGGTTTATATGGCGCTCGTGGGTCCAATGGAGTGATCAATATCATTTTGCGGAATTGAGAGTTGTTATAGTATTGACTTTTACAGGAAAAAAGTTTATAAAAAAAGCAGTTCTATGATAATTATCATAGTTGATCTATAGACTAGCTGCTAACTTGCATCTTGAATTTAATTACCTCGTTTCTTGCAGTATTGAACGGATTGTTTAACCTAACAAATAAAAACATGTCACTAACTAAATTTAAAAATCGGAGAAGACCTCTTTCTAATCTGATTACGTCTGATTTCTTCGACATGGAAGATTTCTTTGACAATCATTTATGGAATAGAGGTTTAGTAAATGATGATTTCTGGAATGGAAGAACTGGAGAACCAGCATTGAACATCAAGGAAACTGATCATTATTTTGAAATTGAACTTGCAGCCCCTGGCTTTGCTAAAAAAGATTTTGAAGTATCTATCGAAAATAGATATCTCACAATCAAAGCAGAGAAAGAGATTACTGACGAGGTAAAAGATGAGGAGTATACACGCAAAGAATTTGCTTACAATTCC
Organism: Eudoraea sp.; assembly: GCA_013042125.1. Classification (GTDB taxonomy): domain Bacteria; phylum Bacteroidota; class Bacteroidia; order Flavobacteriales; family Flavobacteriaceae; genus Muriicola. The sequence goes on along the minus strand of JABDQS010000037.1, from coordinate 3,972 downwards.
TTTATGAGAACCTTATTGTTACCAGATTACGTTTTGGAAGATGAAATTAAAGCCAAATACAATGACGGTATATTAAGATTCAGATTAACTAAAAAGGAAGAAGTAAAAAAAATGAAACCCAGAAAAGTGGAAATTGCATGAGGTAATCCTCATTAAAAATTGCCCTCCTGTTTAAGATGATTGCTTTATATTGAAAGAGCCCAACAGGAGGGCTCTTTTTTTTTTCTAATTGACTGACTTGATCCTGAATGTCATCAGAAGCTTTAATCTTCCGGTTCCGGGTTCTGTTTCCTGCGCTTTCTCGGTAATACTTCCTCCGGGAAGGGGAACAGAATGGTTGAATTCTTCTCTGCAGCAATATTAGACAGGGTTTGATACAGTCTTAATTTGATAGCAGAGGGCGATAGGTCTATTTTTCTACCGGCCTGAAGAAGCATATCGGCGGCCTGGTCCTCAGCCTGGGCTAAAATAATACGTGCCCTTCGCGAGCGTTCTGCCTCAGCTTGGTTGGCCATCATTCGTCGCATGTTTTCAGGCAATTGAATATCCTTGATCTTTACATCGATGATCTCGATTCCCCATTGGTGGGTTTCACCTTCTACAATGGTCTTGATATTTTTACCCATTTCTTCCCGCTTTGATAGAATGGTATCTAATTCAACCTTACCACAAACATCCCTCAAGGCTGCCTGCGAAAGCTGGGTAATGGCAAAAGAGAATTCTTCAACTTCCAAAACCGCTTTTTCAGGGTCCCGGATTTTAAAAAATACCACTCCATCTATACTGCAGGGTACGTTATCTTCTGTCATTACTTCCTGAGAAATAATCTTTATAGTGATCACCCTGATATCTACCTTTTGGATGGTCTCTACGAAAGGGATGATCCAGCGAAAACCTGGTTGTAAGGTTTTGACATATTTTCCGAATCGGAACTTCAGAGCTCGTTTATATTCAAAGACGATACGTATACCTGCGACTAAAAAAAGTCCTAGGATCAGTAAAAAAAACATGAGAGGGTTCATGGAATATGATTTTTGAGTTAGAATTAGTTTTTATGAGTATTTAATTGGCAAGATCACACTTGCTCGATATTCTTTAAGATACGAAAAATAAACCCAATACGACCCTTACAAATTCCTTTTATGGAAGCTTAATAAAGGTATTTTTACAACAGATTTCATTTGCTTTACAATATCCTTGTGCCAGATGTTATTTAAAAGCCCATGGCCTTCTCTTTCGAGCATTGCCAACAGCGACGGATCTTCTTCTTCTACATAGGATTGCAGAGAACTATTGATGTTATCCGCGAACCTAAGGTCAAATTCTATATTGGGATAGGTAACTTTATTTTCCAGCATTTCCTTGAACCAAGCCATTTGATCTTCACCGGCATATTCGCCCTTTGGAGAAATATGAACAAGCTTTATCATAGCGTTAAATGGTTCTGCAATGGCCACAAGTCTGTGTATGGCTAGAATATCAGCCTGCTCAAAAGCTGTTGCATATGCGATCTTCTCAATTTGTTTTGAAGGGGTTTTCTCAGGGACAATAATTAAAGGTACATACGATTTATCGATCAGGGAAGAAGCGGTGCTTCCTATAAAAAGGTCTTTTAATATTGTGCTCCCTTTTGTGCCAATTATGACAAGATCGGCATTGATCTTTTCTGCGTTTTCGAGTATACCTGTCGATGATATGCTATGCTCGCTGATAAGCAGGGATATACCCAGCGTTTCAGGATCCTTCCCCAAATGCTTTTTACAGAAATCTGTGAGTTTACTATTATTTTCCTTAAATGCGGTTTCTTCCAAACGGCTATAGGAAATGCTTACAGTACTCATAAAGGTAGGCTTCATATCAAATACATGCAGCATAAACAGTTTAGCCTTGAATTTCTGGCTTAGCATTGCAGCAAATTTCAAAGCACTAATAGAATTGTCTGAAAAGTCTGTGGCATACAATAGCGTTTTCATGGAATATCCCTTTAGAATTCACTTTATGAAGCTATTTAAATAATCCTGACAATAAAATGATACTTATCATGTTCCTGATATTTTACTTTGATAAAGGTCTATTTTTCTCATCTAAAATACACAGCCCTATTTTAAACTGCCCTTCTTGTCCCTGTGTAACCTGTGTCACGCCCCACTTACTTCCTGCTGTTTAATTTTGTTTAACAGTGGAGATTACGCAAATTTTAGGTTATTTAGGAGCCCTCATCATTGGGATCGTCCTTGGTCTTATCGGTGGTGGAGGATCTATACTTACCGTTCCCATATTGGTGTATCTCCTCTCAATAAACCCTGTGGTTGCCACCGCCTACTCCCTTTTTGTAGTGGGAGTGTCATCCTTGCTGGGGGCTCTTCAAAACATTAGAAAAGGGCTGGTAGACTTTAAGACAGCTATTGTCTTTGCCATTCCCGCTTTTATAGCTGTTTATCTCACCAGAAGATTTTTAGTACCTGCTATCCCCGACTATTTATTTCAGGTAGGAACTTTTACTGTTACCCGGGATATAGGGATCATGGTCTTTTTCGCTATTATGATGTTGCTAGCCTCGTATTCAATGATCCGGGGCAAGTGTAAGAATTGTGATCAGGAAAATGCCGAAATAAAATACAACTATCCCATGATTATTTTAGAGGGCATCGTTGTTGGAGGTATTACTGGTATAATTGGTGCAGGAGGCGGATTTCTCATCATTCCTGCCCTGGTGATCCTTGCCAAACTGCCTATGAAAAAGGCCGTGGCCACTTCCTTGCTTATCATAGCAATAAAGTCGCTCATTGGTTTTATAGGCGATGTGGAAATGATGGAAATAGACTGGGTATTTCTTCTGAGTTTTACAGCCTTTTCCCTGCTTGGCATCCTGTTTGGTGTATGGCTCAATAAATTTATTGAAGGGAGAAAGCTTAAAACATCTTTTGGTTGGTTTGTACTTATCATGGGAATATATATTCTTATTGAAGAGATCTTCCTTTAAGAGAATCATACCGTATCAATGCAGTCGATTTCAGCCTTGTAAATACAAACTAATGTAACCTGAGTTACGTGCTAACAATTGAAGTCTTCATACTTTTATTAGTACAAAATAAACAGTTTAAAATAAAATTGTTTTTTGGTTGGATTGATGTAGGGAGCAATTACTCTAATGGTCATTGCTCCCTTTCTTGAATGTGATAAATTATAAAATTATAGGATAATGTCATTATTTAATACAATTTTTGGATCAAGGTCTGCCACTAGTGAGAATGTAGAGGTACTTGAGGTAGAAGCCTTTAAGAAGGCAGTTCATATGAATAAGGTGCAATTGGTAGATGTGCGTACCCATCGGGAATTTAAAGGAGGCCATATCGCCAGAGCCCGTAACATAGATTATTATACGGGCGAGTCTTTTTACAATGAGTTTGAAAAAATGGATAAGACCAAACCACTTTATCTTTATTGCCGTACCGGCAACAGAAGTAATAAAGCAGCTCATCAATTAGCAGCCAGAGGTTTTGAAAAGGTATATGATCTCAAAGGTGGTATCGTACGGTGGAAGTGATCTGCATGGCGTACGGTATCCCTGTTTGGGGCTGAAGCATTTAATAAGAATTATCAAAAATACAAACTATGCGCTACCTGTTATTTCTGCTGGGCATTGTTCTCAGCATTTCATGTAAAGATGCTCAAAAAGGGTATCAGTCTGTAGGGGAATCATCCTCAGATGTGGCTATCAATGCAACCACCGACCCAGGTAAGAAGATCGTTGAGAACGAATGCTATATATGCCATAACCCAAGTGCTTCAGAGGCTACAATGATAGCACCACCTATGGTTGCGGTAAAAATGCATTATATAGATGATCAAACCAGTAAAGAGGACTTTACCAAGGCTATGAACACATGGCTTAGCGATCCTCAGCCGGAAAAGGCAAGAATGCGAGGTGCGCTGAGGAGGTTTGGTGTGATGCCGTATCAACCTTATTCT
>JABDQS010000034.1 GCA_013042125.1 Eudoraea sp. | reverse complement strand
GACTAGAACACTTCATCACAATGTAACCAGGTCCCTATTTTGCCAAATAGATTTTAACTGCTGTACCAAATAAAAAAGGTGGAGAAGTCTCCACCTTTTTTGCCCCAAATCTTACCATGAACTTAACCTACTTATGCTATGGCGAGTCTAATGTAACTTCCTTAGGTCCGGAAAGACGATAAAGCCGATTAAATGCAAATATTATCGATGAAATGCACAATGAATGGTATTTCATCGAATATTTTGCTAATAAGCACGCTCGTTCTTTCCTTCATAGAAATTAATAAATGCTTTATTTACTACCTTATTTCCTCCCGGAGTTGGATAGTTTCCTGTGAAATACCAGTCGCCTAAATTCTTGGGACATGCCTCGTGCAGATTTTCGATCGACTGATAAATGACTTGCACCTCTGCTTTTATATAGTCAGGGCTTAAAAGCTCACCTATTTTTTGTGAGATCTGATCCGCACTAAAAGGGGCATAAAATTCCTTTACGTAATTGATGATCTCCTTATCTCTCTTGTGAAATTGGTCCTTGCATTTTTTGTAGATCTCATCTACCAGGTGCAGACTTTTGCGGTCCTTATGCAATTCCAGAGCGGCTTTAAAGGCAATGAAATCTTCCAACTTAGCCATATCAATTCCATAGCAATCAGGATATCGGATCTGAGGAGCAGAAGAAACAACAATGATCTTTTTGGGCGATAGTCTGTCCAGGATCCCCAGAATACTATTCTTCAAAGTAGTTCCTCTAACTATACTGTCATCAATGATCACCAGGTTATCGTTTTTATCAACTGAACCATAAGAGATGTCATAAACATGGGCCACCAGATCATCCCTGCTGCTATCCTGGGTAATAAAGGTCCTTAATTTGGCGTCCTTAATAGCTACTTTTTCAATTCTCGGTCGTATCTCCAGGATCTCATGAAGTTCTTCACTTGTGATCCCCGAACCTTTAGCAAGGATCTGATCTTCTTTTTTCTTATTTAGATAATTCTGTGCCTCCTTTACCATTCCAAAAAAAGAAGTTTCTGCTGTATTTGGTATATAAGAGAATACCGTGTTCTTTATATCGTGGTCTATGGCAGTCAGGATTTTGGGAAAAATGAGCTTACCTAATTGCTTTCTTTCCTGGTAGATCTCTTTGTCACTTCCTCTGGAGAAATATATACGTTCAAAAGAACAGGCCTTCCTTTCCAAAGGCTCCATGATTTTATCTAAGCTAACCTTCCCGTTCTTTTTAATGATAAGGGCATGAGCAGGGTCTATTTCTTTTACAGCGTCATAAGGTACATTAAAGACAGTCTGTATGGCAGCTCTTTCGGATGCGACCACTACCACCTCATCATCCTGAAAAAAATAGGCCGGTCTGATCCCCGAAGGGTCCCTTAACACAAAAGCGTCACCGTGGCCAAGTAAGCCTGCCATAGCATAGCCACCGTCCCAATTCTTTGCAGCCTTCCTGAGTATCTTATCTACTTTTAGGCGCTCCGCAATCAAACGGGATGCTTCCATTTTGTTATACCCTTCTTTTTTTATTTGTTTGTAAAGCTTGGCCACGGCATCATCCAGAAAATGACCTATTTTTTCCATGACCGTAACTGTATCTGCCAGTTCCTTTGGATGTTGGCCTAGTTGTATGAGATTATCGAATAATTCGGTAACATTCGTCATATTGAAATTACCGGCAACGATCAAATTACGGTGCATCCAGTTATTCTGTCTTAGGAAGGGATGAACGTTCTCAATGCTATTCTTCCCGAACGTTCCATAGCGCACATGCCCTAATAGAATTTCTCCTATATACGGGATGTATTTTTTTTGAGCTTCGGCATCTTCTATGTATTCGGGATGTTCCTGTAAGGCTCTATTGATCCGGTCATTGATCTGGGCGAAGATATCTTGTATAGGTTGTGATTGTACAGATCGCACTCTGCTCATATAGCGCTGACCGGGTGCTACGTCTAATTTAATGCTCGCAAAACCAGCCCCGTCTTGTCCACGGTTGTGTTGCTTCTCCATCATAAGGTACATCTTGTTTACCCCATAAAAAGCCGAACCGTATTTCTTTTTATAGTAATCAAGAGGTTTTAATAATCGTATGAGGGAGATCCCACATTCGTGTTTTATAGCGTCACTCATAATTAATTCATATCATAAAAAAAGCCCCGTAAAGACAGGGCGTTATTGTAACTCAATATCGAATTGTGTTAGTTGTTTAAATTGATCGAGCCTTCTGTCAACTTCTTCTTTGGTAAGTTCCTGCATTCGATCTGTCCCAAACTTTTCCACACAAAAGGAAGCCAGATTAGACCCGTGAATTACAGCATTTCTTAAATTGCCAAAAGAGATATTTTCTGTTTCGGCAATGTACCCTACAAATCCCCCTGCAAAGGTATCACCTGCTCAAGTAGGATCAAAAACCTCTTCCAGTGGCAAGGCGGGTGCAAAGAACACATCATCGTCGTGAAACAATAAAGCTCCGTGTTCTCCTTTTTTGATCACTACGTATTTAGGGCCCATGGATTGTATTTTTTGAGCTGCTTTAACCAGGGAATATTCACTGGTAAGTTGTCTGGCTTCTTCATCATTAATTGTGATCACATCCGTATGTCGGATCACCTCTTTCAATTCGGGCATGGTATTGTCCATCCAGAAATTCATAGTATCTAATGCGATCAGTTTTGGCTTTTCTTCCATTTGCTGAATAACACTTAGTTGAATATTTGGATGGAGGTTACCCAACATAAGGACATCGGCATCTTTAAAATTGGAGGGTACTTTTGGATCAAAATCGGCTAGAACATTAAGATCAGTTATGAGAGTGTCCCTGCTATTGAGATCATTATGGTATTTTCCTTTCCAAAAAAAGGTCTTCCCATTCTTCACTATCTCAATGCCTGAGATATCGATCCCTTTATTTTTCAAAAGATCCAAATATGTCTGTGGAAAGTCGTCCCCCACAATTGACACAATAGCAGAATTGAGTTCAAATTGGGCCGCTGCCAGACCAATAAATGTCGCAGCCCCGCCAAGGATCTTATCCGTTTTTCCAAAAGGAGTTTCGATGGCATCAAAAGCTACCGTACCAACAATTAAAAGTTTGCCCATAAATGATGTTCAAATTTGTTGCAAATATACGCTTTTGTAATTCCTAAAATGCCTCCGTAAAACATTAAAAAGTTGAATTATTTTCGGCCAAAATCGGCAGGTATTTCGCCCCAGGCGGCAGTTTCCCATTTAACGATGGGCGTATTGTAAGAATTTTCTTTTAACCAGGTAACGGCCCTTTTAATTAGATCGAACAATGCCTCGTTATTGGCATTGGGCTGCAATTTTGTGTTGCAATGCTTTTTTCTAACCCAGCTAATGGCTGTCCTGGAATCGGTATATATGACGCGATCAGACCTTCGTTCTTTCAAATAGGCCAAACCGTGTACGATGGCAAGGAATTCTCCAATATTGTTTGTTCCTTCAGGAAAGGGACCTTGTTTAAACAAGCGCTTCTTGGTTTTGGTATCGACGCCCTGATATTCCATTACTCCGGGATTTCCACTAGAGGCGGCATCAACAGAAATTGAATGCATTGTGGGGTCCCCAATTTTCAAAAGATCTGCAGCAGACAAACCTGGCTCTTTTTTCTTTTTGCCCTTGTAGGCCTCGTAGGGACCATTAAAAGCCTCTTTAGCTTTTTCATGGGAAGAGAATGACATGTACTGAGCACCCTTAACCCCGGCGATCTGTAATTTACAAGCTTCCCAATTTTCGTAAATGCCCGGGTTCTTACCCTTCCAGACCACATAAAATTTCTTTTTCACTGCCATTATCTGCCTAATAGTAAGTCTTCAATTACCCCGGGGAAGTGGGTGTGTTCCAAAGATTGCACTTTGGTCATAATTTGATCGACGGTATCCTCTTCAGAGATCTGTACCTTGAATTGCCGTATGATGGCCCCTTCATCATACTGTTCATTTACATAATGAATCGTGATCCCGCTTTCGGATTCCCCTTGTGCTTTGACCGCGGTATGAACATGTTTCCCATACATACCTTTTCCGCCGTATTTTGGCAGTAAGGCCGGATGGATGTTGATGATCCTATTTGGGAATGCCTTTACCAGATCTGACGGGATCTTCAGTAAGAAGCCTGCCAATACAATAAGGTCTGGCTCTATGCATTTTAATAATTGCAGAACGAGGGGGGAGTCTGTAAAACCGGCTTTATTAAAATAAAAGGCCGGGACACCTAATTTATTACAGCGATCCAAGACATAGGCATCGCGTTTATTAGAAAGAACACAAGTAATCGAAATTTCCGGATGTCCAGTGAAATACTCTACAATATTTTCAACATTGGAACCTGAGCCTGAGGCAAATAGGACAATACACTTCATTTCTTATTAATGTCTCTTCCTTAGATTATATGAGCTAAGGTTGATTCTAGAAAAAAATTGAGATTTCGGGAAGCTCCGTAACTATATCTCCTTGGAAATAAATCCCACCCAATATTTATGTCGCTAAAGTAATACACTTGCCATTAAATTTATTAAATTACCCCACAAATTGGCTTCATATGGTGTATTTCCACCAAAGTTTTTTATTTTTGCCAACAATTAAAAATTAAAACCAATAAAATTATGTCAGACATTGCATCAAGAGTTAAAGCAATTATCGTTGATAAATTAGGCGTGGATGAAAATGAAGTAGTTGCAGAGGCTAGCTTCACCAACGATCTGGGAGCAGATTCATTAGACACTGTTGAGTTGATAATGGAATTTGAAAAGGAATTTGATATTCAAATCCCGGATGATCAAGCAGAAAATATTGCAACCGTCGGCCAGGCTATCAGTTATATTGAAGAGGCCAAATAAGTAATGATATCAGGAACATGATGTGAATTATCCATGTGGTTACCATGCTGCATGGATATTTTTTTTTAATTTTCACCTGGTATACGTATTACCAATGAAACAAAAATGGGTTCCATGCAGTTAAAACGAGTTGTTGTTACCGGTCTAGGTGCTCTGACACCTATAGGCAATACCCTGGGTGAATACTGGGAAGGTCTTAAATCAGGAAAAAGCGGCGCTGCTCCTATAACCTATTTCGATACGGAGAAATACAAAACAAAATTTGCTTGCGAGGTCAAGAATTTTGATGCTCTGAATTTCTTTGATAGAAAAGAGGCCCGTAAACTAGATAGATTTGCACAATACGCCTTAGTTTCTTCAGATGAAGCGATCTTAGACGCAGGGCTCGATCTAAACATCGTTGATAAATTTAGAGTTGGCGTTATTTGGGGTGCAGGGATCGGAGGGTTAGAGACCTTCCAGAATGAAGTGATGGATTTCGCCAATGGAGATGGTACCCCAAGGTTCAACCCTTTCTTTATTCCCAAAATGATCGCCGATATTGCCCCAGGTAATATTTCCATAAAACATGGTTTTATGGGACCAAATTATACCACGGTTTCGGCATGCGCCTCTTCGGCCAATGCCATGATCGATGCCTTGAACTATATCCGTTTAGGCCATTGTGATGTGATCGTTACCGGAGGAAGTGAAGCAGCAGTAACCCTCGCAGGAATGGGGGGTTTTAATGCCATGCACGCCCTATCTACCAGAAATGACAGCCCTGAGACAGCCTCCAGACCTTTCGATGCTACCAGAGATGGATTTGTTCTTGGAGAAGGTGCCGGAGCATTGATCCTTGAAGAATATGAACACGCAAAGGCTAGAGGAGCAAAAATATACGCAGAGATCATTGGCGGAGGAATGTCTAGCGACGCCTACCATATGACCGCACCGCATCCTGAGGGCATAGGAGTTGTACGGGTAATGGAAAATTGTTTACGAGATGCTGGTTTAACACCAGAAGATGTGGATGCGATAAATACCCATGGTACTTCAACACCCTTGGGTGATGTGGCAGAATTGAAGGCCATTTCGAAGGTCTTCGGAAAACATGCTCCGGATATCAATATAAATTCAACAAAATCAATGACGGGTCATTTATTAGGCGCCGCCGGTGCAATTGAGGCTATTTCTGCTATCCTCTCAATGCAATACGGAATGGTCCCACCTACCATCAATCATTCTGTTGTTGATGAGAATATAGATCCTAGTTTGAATTTAACATTGAACAAAGCTCAGAAGCGAGACGTGCAAATAGCGATGAGCAATACTTTTGGTTTCGGCGGACATAACGCATGTGTGGTCTTTAAAAAAATTAGCTAAGGATTAATGAATTTTACTTCTAATATATTTAATTCCCATTCCAAACAGGATGGGGATTTTTTTTTAGGGATAACAAATATCCTGGGATTTAAACCAAAAAAAATAGGCATCTATAAAAAGGCCTTTCTTCATCGTTCGGCAAACATAAAAGATAAACTAGGCAATCCTATGAATTATGAACGCCTGGAATTTCTTGGAGATGCCATGCTTGGTACAATTATATCCAAGCACCTGTACAATGAGGTGCCCGGGGGTGATGAAGGTTATCTAACCAAGATGCGCTCCAAAATTGTTAGCAGAAAGCATTTAAATGAACTAGGTAAAGATCTGAACCTGATCCATTTTGTGGAAAGCAAAATACCAAAATCACATTTTGGAGATAATATTCATGGGAATGTATTTGAAGCACTTGTTGGGGCTATTTATCTGGACCGTGGTTACAAATACTGTGAAAAATTTATAGAGGACCGTGTCATAGAACCCTATGTAGACATCGAACAATTAGAAGGAAAGGTGATCAGTTATAAAAGCCTTTTGATCGAGTGGTGTCAAAAACAAAAAAAGGACTTTAAATACCATATCTATGAGGATACAGGGAAAGATCCTTTAAAACATTTTGCCGTAAAATTCAGTATTAATGGCAAGGTGATGGCAAAAGCCAGAGCTACTTCCAAAAAAAAGGCAGAAGAAAAGGCCTCGAAAAGAGCTTTTTTTGCCTTACAGCACAAAATAGAAAAAACTTAGATCTTACTTCCTGTATTACGCAAACCTTTGCGTAAGCAGGAAAACCAGATAAGGCCTTCCACCACTAGGCATATATCGTTATAAATTATATATTTACAACTTAGGCTTTTTTTATGGGAGCAACCTTGCGAATATGTGAAGATTTGTATGATGAGGAATTTTCGCTGGTGGGTATTCATACCAGCCTGGAAGATTATGCCCTTGTTTATGCACTAAATGAGGTGTTAAAGATCCGATTGAAAAGATCGATAGAAGACCTTAGCTTTTCTTCCTCTATTTCCTATCCTTGTTTCGAATGGAAAGACGAATTGTACGATCGAAACTGGGCTTTATTTACCAATTCCTGTATCACCGCTGAGCAGTCGAAGCCCAATGATCTTTTTCCGGAAGAGCCTTCTTATACCAGCCATCATTTGGTGCCTGAATATAAAGAAGTTACTTACTTTCTGAAGATGGATGATTACGAGTTAAATTCTGTTCTGCTGAAAAAAATTAAGGATATCCCTAAAATAGTTACGGCCTATACTATTGAGACAGAAAAATTAAAATCTAAGCCCAACCTAATTTTCTAAATAATGCCCAATAAGAAAAAGACAAAAATTGTGGCCACATTGGGCCCCGCTTGCAGCGATAAGGAAACTATCAAAAAGATGATAGAAGCAGGGGTTAATGTATTCCGTATCAATTTTTCCCATGCCGATTATGAGGATGTGAAGGAACGGATAAAAATTATCCGTGAATTGAATGAGGAACTTGGAATTTACACGGCTATTCTGGGGGATCTTCAGGGGCCAAAACTCCGTGTTGGAGTTATGGCAGGTGAAGTTGTTGTTGCCCCGGGGGATGAGATCACATTTGTGACCGGTAAACCCTTTGAAGGAAATGCAACAAAGGTTTATATGAATTACGCAGAGTTTCCGAGGGATGTTAACCCCGGGGAGCGTATTCTCCTGGATGATGGCAAGCTGATGTTTGAGGTGCTTACAACAAATAAAAAAGATGAGGTAAAAGCTAAAGTCATACAGGGGGGACCTTTAAAATCAAAAAAAGGGGTGAACCTTCCGAATACCAATATTTCCCTGCCAGCACTTACTAAAAAAGATGTAAAGGATGCCATTTTCGCTATATCGCAGGAAGTAGATTGGATCGCATTGAGCTTTGTCCGCTTTAGTCAGGATCTGATAGACCTCCAAAACCTGATAGCAGAGCATTCGAAACACAAGATCCCGATCATTGCTAAAATAGAAAAACCGGAGGCAGTTGAAAATATTGATAAAATAGTATCGTATTGCGACGGACTCATGGTGGCCCGGGGAGATCTGGGTGTTGAAGTTCCGGCACAAGAAGTTCCTTTGATCCAAAAAACTCTGGTACTCAGAGCAAAGAGGGCGAGGATCCCTGTCATAATTGCCACTCAAATGATGGAGACCATGATCACCAGCCTTACACCTACCCGGGCAGAAGTAAATGATGTAGCCAATTCGGTCATGGATGGTGCCGATGCCGTAATGCTATCTGGTGAAACATCTGTTGGGAATTATCCAATTCAGGTAATTGAGAAAATGACCAGCATCTTAAAAAGTGTAGAAAATTCGGAACTTATACGGGTGCCTCAGGAACCGCCGAACATAAGAACAAAAAGGTATATCACAAAAGCAGTTTGTTTCCACGCTGCTACAATGGCCAATGAGATAAAAGC